>JAEWGK010000274.1 GCA_023388385.1 Actinomycetes bacterium
TGTTCGGCCTGGGCGGCATCGGCATCACCGTCAACGGGGTCCCGGAGATCGCCGGCTTCACCGAGTGGAAGCCGGAGAAGACCGAGGAGACCACGGCCCCGTCGCCGGAGTCGTCGTCCGAGACGTCTCAGACGACGGACACGCAGACCACCGACACGTGGACGACGGAGACCACGACGTCGATGACGACGACCGCCGAGACCACGACCGACTCGTCGACGTCCGAGACCACGACCGACACGTCGACGTCCGAGACCACGACCGACACGCCGACGGAGACCCCGGAGCCGTCGTCCGACCAGCCGACGCCCACCTCGCCGACGGGGCCCAGCCCGACCGCCCCGTCCACCACCGACACGACGACCTCAGAGACCACGACCGAGACGACCTCGACCGGTAACGGGGCGGTGAGCATGCGCCCCGAGGACAACGGCGCGCACCCGACGCACGCAGGTTAGGGCCCCGGCCGGCCCGCTCCCGTCCGGCCCGCTCCTCCCCATCCGGCCCCGGCCAGGCCCCCACACCCGGGGGCGCGGCCGGGGCCGGTTCACGTCGCCGCGCTGATACATTCGTACGGACCCGCCCGCGCCGGCCCGCGCGGGAGACCGACGACGCAGGAGCCCCGACGACATATGGATGACACCCCGGCCACTCCCGTGACCGACGAGGAGATCTTCGCGGCGCACGAGGGCGGCAAGCTCATTACCGCCTCGCGCATCCCCCTCGACTCCCAGCGGGATCTCTCCATCGCCTACACCCCCGGCGTCGCCCGGGTCAGCGAGGCGATCCACGACGACCCCGCGCTGACGCGGACGTACACGTGGGCAAGTTCCAACGTCGCTGTCATCAGCGACGGCACGGCGGTGCTCGGCCTCGGCGACATCGGCCCGCGCGCCGCGCTACCGGTCATGGAGGGCAAGGCCCAGCTGTTCGGCCGCTTCGCCGGCATCAACGCGGTGCCGATCGTCCTGGACACCGCCGACATCGACGAGCTGGTGCAGACGATCGCGAACCTCGCCCCGTCGTTCGGCGGCATCAACCTGGAGGACATCTCCGCGCCCCGCTGCTTCGAGGTCGAGCACCGGCTGGACCAGATGCTGGACATCCCGGTCCTCCACGACGATCAGCACGGCACCGCCATCGTCATCACCGCCGGCCTGCGCAACGCCTGCCGCCTGTTCGAACGCGAGCTCGCCAACCTGCGCATCGTCATCTCCGGCGCCGGCGCCGCGGGCGTGGCGACGACGAAGATGCTGCTCGCCGCCGGCGCGAAGGACATCGTGGTGTGCGACTCCCGCGGCATCATCCACCGCGACCGGGGACCGCTCAACGAGGTGAAGTCGTCGCTGGCGAAGCTCACCAACCCCCGCGGACTCAAGGGCGGCATCCGGGAGGCGCTGCGCGGCGCCGACGCGTTCATCGGAGTCTCCGCCGGCCACCTGGCCGACCAGGACGTCAGCGTCATGGCCGAGGACCCGTTCCTGTTCTCGCTGGCCAACCCGGACCCGGAGATCCCGATCGAGATCGCCCGGAAATACGGCGCCGTGGTGGCCACCGGCCGTTCCGACCTGCCGAACCAGATCAACAACGTGCTGGCGTTCCCCGGCATCTTCAAGGGCGCGATGGCCGCCGGCGCGAGGACCATCACCGAGTCGATGAAGCTGGCCGCCTCCCGCGCCATCGCGGCGATCGCGCACGATGGCCTGTCGCCGGAGTACATCATTCCCTCCCCGCTCGACCCGCGGGTCGCCCCCGCCGTCTCCGCCGCCGTCGAGGCCGCCGCGCGGTTCGACAAGGCCTCCGGCGCCGCCCCCGCCGACGGCTCGCTGTAGGCGGCTCCGCCCCGGACGGGGACGGCCGCGGCCCGCGCCGGCCCGTCGTCACGCCCCCGGAGCCGAAACGTAGTCCCCGTCACATGTCGGGGACTCGGGCAGGTGGGCCCGCCCCGGCCCGGTAGCATGACCTGCATGAGCACACCCCACCGCAGCGCCCGAGGCGCGGCCCGGGGACGGCTGCGACGGGTCCTCGCCGCGGCGTCCACGGCCGCGGTCCTCCTGGGCGCGACGGCGTGCGTGACCAACGACGTGGGCGGCCACCCGGCCGGCTGGGAGCCGGTGCGGCCCGAGCCCGTGCCGGAGATCGCAGCGCTGGTCCCGGACGACATCCGGCAGTCCGGGCAGATCGTCATCGGCACCAACCCGCCGTTCGCGCCCGCCGAGTTCAAGGATTCGCAGGGCCGGATCATCGGCTTCGACATCGACCTGGCACAGGCCGTCGCCGACGTCATGGATCTGGACCTCGTCGTCCAGGAGCAGGAGTTCACCATGATCCTGCCGTCCATCTCGGGCGGCACGCTGAGCTTCGGGGCCTCCGGCTTCACGGACAACGAGGAGCGCCGCAAGACCTACGACTTCGTCAACTACCTGGAGGCCGGCCTGCAGTGGGCCCGCGTCCCGGGCAACGACGTGTCCCCGGACAACGCCTGCGGAAAACGGGTCGCTGTCCAGCGCGGCACCGTCTCCGATCTGGAGGACGTGCCCGCCATCAGCGACGCCTGCGTCGCCGACGGCAAGCCGCCGGTGGAGAAGCTCGCGTACCAGGACTCCGCCACCGCGGCGACCGCGGTCGTGCTCGGCCGCGCCGACGCCCTGTCGGCAGATTCCCCCATCTCCGCGTGGGCGGTCACGCGCGCCGACGGGAAACTCGAACTCGCCGGCGATCTGTACGCCGGCGCGCCCTACGGCTGGCCGGTGCCCAAGGGTGCCCCGCTGGCGCCGGCGCTCGCCGCGGCGCTCCAGCACATCATGGACACCGGCGACTATGGACGAATCCTGGACATGTGGGGCGTCTCCTCCGGGGCGCTGCCGCAGGCCATGATCAACGGAGAGGAGCTCCAGTGAACGACCCGACCCGCGCCGAGGCTCGGCCCCCGAGGCGGGAGGCCACGGCCGAGGAGCTGAACCAGGAGATCAAGGCGAAGCCGCTGCCCCACCCGGGCCGCTGGATCACTGCCGTCATCCTGCTGGCCCTGGCCGCATGGTTCGTCATCGACGCCGTCGGCCGCGAGGCCTACCGGTGGGACGTCTACTTCCGCTTCGTCCTGGACACCCAGGTCGCCGAAGCTGCGGTGCACACGCTGGCGCTGACGGTCCTGGCGATGCTCATCGGCATCGTCGGCGGCGCCATCCTGGCGGTGCTGCGCATGTCCCCCAACCCGGTGCTGTCCTCCATCGCGTGGATCTACCTGTGGATCTTCCGCGGGACCCCGATTTACGTCCAGCTGGTCTTCTGGGGTCTGCTGGGCACCATCTACCAGTCCGTCAGCGTCGGCGGCGTGGTGAACATCAGCCTCGAGGACGTCCTGGCCAACACCTTCGTCCTGGCCGTCCTGGGCCTCGGCCTCAACGAGGCCGCCTACATGGCGGAGATCGTGCGCGCCGGTCTGCAGGCCGTGCCGGAGGGCCAGACCGAGGCGTCGAAGGCCCTGGGCATGAGCTGGTGGCAGACCATGCGCCGCACCGTGCTGCCGCAGGCCATGCGCATCATCATCCCGCCGACGGGCAACGAGTTCATCTCCCTGCTGAAGACCACCTCTCTCGTCATCGCCGTGCCCTACACGGCGGAGCTGTACGGCCGCGCGACCGACTTTGCCAACGAGATGTTCCTGCCGGTGCCGATGCTGCTGGTCGCCGCGACGTGGTACCTGGTCATCACCTCCGTCCTCATGGTCGGCCAGCACTACCTGGAGCGGTACTTCGCCCGCGGCGCGACGCGCCAGCTCACCGCCCGCCAGCTCGCCGCCCTGGCCGACGCCGAGGGCGTGCCCCCGGCCAACACCCGCGTCGTCGACCGCGACGAGCGCGCCTACAACGAGGAGAATCCGCGATGACCGCGAACCCCGCCGCCCGCCCGATGGTCGAGGCGCAGAAGGTCCGCAAGTCCTTCGGCCGCCTGGAGGTGCTCAAGGGCGTCGACCTGGTCGTTCCGAGGGGATCGGTGACGTGCCTCATCGGCCCGTCCGGCTCCGGCAAGTCGACGCTCCTGCGCTGCGTCAACCACCTGGAGAAGGTCACCGCCGGCCGTCTCTACGTCGACGGCGACCTGATCGGCTACCGCGAGCGCGAGGGCGTCCTGCACGAGATCTCCGAGCGCGACGCCGCGAAGCAGCGTGCCGACATCGGCATGGTCTTCCAGTCCTTCAACCTCTTCCCCCACCGCACCGTGCTGGGCAACATCGTCGAGGCACCCGTCCACGTCAAGGGCATCCCCGCCAAGAAGGCCGAGGACCGGGCGATGGAGCTGCTGCAGATGGTCGGCCTGGCCCACAAGGCCGACGCCTACCCGGTGCAGCTGTCCGGCGGCCAGCAGCAGCGCGTGGCCATCGCCCGTGCCCTGGCCATGGACCCGAAGCTCATGCTCTTCGACGAGCCGACCTCCGCCCTGGACCCCGAGCTGGTCGGCGAGGTCCTCAATGTCATGCGCGGCCTCGCCGAACAGGGCATGACCATGATCGTGGTCACCCACGAGATGGGCTTCGCCCGCGAAGTCGCCGACCAGGTCGCCTTCATGGAGGACGGACGGATCGTCGAGCTCGGCACCCCCGCCGAGGTCCTGGACAACCCCGCCAACCAGCGCACCCGCGACTTCATGTCGTCGCTGCTCTAGCGTCGCCACGCAGCGCCCGCGGCGCCGCTACATCAGCTGCATGATGCCGCGCACGAGCGTGACGACGGCCCCCGCCGCAGCCATCCACAGCGCAATCCTCCTGGCGACCGGCATGGGGATGCGGCGGGAGATGCGCGTGCCGGCGGCCAGGCCGATGAGCATGCACACGAGCGCCAGCGGCCACAGGTGCCACGGCGTGTCCATGACGGCGGACAGGCCGCCGGAGAAGCCCTTGGCCAGCAGCGACACCATCGCGGAGACGAAGAACAGCGGCTGCAGCGTCGCCGAGAACGTCCGGTGCTGCCACTGCGCCGCCTGCGCGTAGACGGTGATCGCCGGGCCGGCGATGCCCGCGATGGTGTTCATGAAGCCGCCGACGGCACCGGCCGCCATCGCGTAGCCCGCGCCGTCGACGCGGCGCTGCTGGCGGCGGAACGTCGTCACGCCGAGACCCATCAGGACCAGCGCGCCGATGAGGATTTGCAGCACCGGCGTGGAGGTGTTCATGACGACCCACGCGCCGGGAATCGAGCCGACGAGCATCACCGGGCCGATGAGCCAGAACCGGCGCCATTCGACGCTGTCGCGCACGGACCACGTCTGGAAGATCGCGTTGATGCCAGCCAGGACGTTGATGATGAGCACGCCCGCCACCGGGCCCAGCAGGAGGCTGAGCACCGGGGCGCCGATGAGGCCGAGGCCCATGCCGGAGATGCGCTGCATGAGCGCGCCGACCAGCACGACGGCGAGGATGACGATGAGCGCCATGATCCCGATTTCCATGGGGTGATGCTATCCCCTCTCATCGGGTGCGAGGGCATCGCGCCATGCATGTGGGCAGGTCGGGCCCGTGCAAACGATATTCGTTTTCACCTATTGTGAGAATAGTTTTCAACGTGCTTTTCCCATTAATTGAGGCTTTAATGGAAACCACAGGAGGGCCCAGACCGAGGCCTCCACGAAAAGAAGGAGACGACGATGACCGCCACCGTTCATCCCAACCACGAGCATGTCCATGGCCCTGGCTGCGGCCATGTCTCGTTCAAGCACGGCGACCACATCGACTACGTCCACGACGGCCACATCCACCGTGAGCTGGACGGCCAGTGGGTCGAGTGCGAGCCCCACGACCACGTGCGGGCCGAGGACCACGGCGACCACGTGCACGGCCCGGGCTGCGGCCACGTGGCCGTCCCCCACGGCGACCACGTGGACTACATCCACGACGGCCACCGCCACGCCGCCCACGGCGACCACTACGACGAGCACTAGGCCG
>JAEWGK010000008.1 GCA_023388385.1 Actinomycetes bacterium
CACGAGGGCGCCGGCCTCCACGGTCAGCGCGAGCGACGCGCCGGAGACGTCGACGGAGCCTTCGGCCCGGTTGCGCCAGGCATTCCATGCCGCAAGCCCCGCGGACACCGCGACCCCCGGGGCGAGCGCGCGGGCGGGCGTGCCCCAGCCTCGCGGAGCGAGGTTCGCACCCCAGCCGGTGGGCATGCGACGGCGGCCGCGGCCCGCGGCGACGGACGCCGCGGCGACGACGGCGGCGCCGGCCAGCGGTGCGGCCGACAGCGCGCGGGCGACCGCTCCCGGGATGTGGGCCTCCAGGTCGGGCAGGGAGTCGTCGGGCCGAATGAGCCCGAGCCGCACGGCGACGGCGCCGGTGTTGAGATCCCAGCCGATGCCCGCCGAGCGGGGCACGAGGAGCGCGGGATTCTCGGGCTCAAAGCTGCGCAGGCGCGCCTCCCGGCGGACAAGCCCGTCGACGCCCCAGGGGACGCCGAGGATGCGGCCGGAGCGCGTGGTTTTCGTCGTGGTCATGTTTCATCGTCCTTCCAGTTGAGCGTCGACGATGGCCGCGAGCGAGCGCCATTCCCGCGTCATGCGGGCGATGGCCGCGCGGCCGTCGTCGGTGACGTCGTAGACCTTGCGGGGCGGGCCGACGGGCGACTCCTCCCAGCGGGCGTCGATGTACCCCGCCTTCCTCAGGCGGGTGAGCAGCGGGTAAACGGTGCCGGAGGAGACGTCGAGCCCCTCCCCCTTCAGCCGATCGAGCAGGGCGCCGCCGTACGCGGGCTCCCGCTCGAGGGACAGGAGGACGACGAGCTCCAGCACGCCCTTCCTCAGCTGCGAATCCGCCATGACCGCTCCTTCCGGCACCCGGCGGACCCTCCGCCAGGTACCTTACCTCACATAGTAGCTGGCATTGCATACATCCGCCAGGGCGACCTTCCCTCCCCCGGCGCGGACTGGAGCCTCAGACAGCTCTGCCACGGATCTTCCCGCGCTCCCCGCACACAGCCGACGGCCCCGCGCACCACCTCCGTTCCGGTCATGCGCGGGGCCGCCTCGTCCGCACTTCCTCCGCATGCGCGGCGCACTGCCGCTGTGTCTCCGCTACTGCGGTACCTCCACCGGCCACGGGGTGGCCTCCCGGGCCGCGCGCAGGCGGGCGAGGGTACGGTCGCGGCCGAGGAGCTCGATGGACTCGAACAGCGGCGGGGAGACCTGCTGGCCGGAGACGGCCACGCGCACCGGCGTGTACGCCTTGCGGGGCTTGAGCTCCAGGCCGTCGATGAGCGCAGACTGGAGGGCCTCCTCGATCTTCTCCGTGCGGAAGTCCTCCTCCGGCAGGGCCTCGAGGGCGGCGATGGTCGCGTCGAGGACCGGGGCTGCGGCCTCCTTGAGGTTCTTGCGGCCGGCGCGGTCGTCGATGGCGAAGTCGTCCTCATCGACGAAGAGGAAGGACACCAGGCCCCAGGCCTCGCCGAGGGTCTTGACGCGCGTCTGCACCAGGGAGGCGAGGAACGCCCAGTCCTTCGCCGGGTAGTCCGGGCGGATCTCCTCGTGCCGCGCGGAGAGGTAGACGCGCAGGCGGCTGGCGAAGTCCTCCGGCTCGAGCAGGCGGATGTGCTCGGCGTTGATGGCGTCGGCCTTCTTCTGGTCAAAGCGCGCCGGGTTGGCGTTGACGTCGGCGACGTCGAAAGCGGCGACCATCTCGTCCATGGTGAAGACCTCGTTGTCGGCGCTGATGGACCAGCCGAGCAGGGCCAGGTAGTTGAGCAGGCCCTCCGGCAGGAAGCCGTTGTCGCGGTGGATGAACAGGTCCGACTCGGGGTCGCGCTTGGACAGCTTGCGGTTGCCCTCGCCCATGACGAACGGCAGGTGGCCGAAGCGCGGGGCGCCGTGGCCGATGCCGATGCGCTCCAGCGCGCCGTACAGCGCGATCTGGCGCGGGGTCGACGACAGCAGGTCCTCGCCGCGCAGGACGTGCGTGATCTCCATGAGCGCGTCATCGAGCGGGTTGACCAGCGTGTACAGCGGCTCGCCGTTGGAGCGGGCGATGACGAAGTCCGGCACTGAGCCGGCCTTGAACTCGACGCGGCCGCGGACCAGGTCGTCGAACGCGATGTCCTCGTCCGGCATGCGCAGGCGGATGACCGGCTTCCGACCCTCGGCGCGGAACGCCTCCTTCTGCTCCTCCGTGAGGTCGCGGTCGAAGTTGTCGTAGCCCAGCTGCGGGTTCTCGCCGCGGGCGCGGCGGCGCTCCTCGACCTCCTCCTTCGTGGAGAAGTCCTCGTAGGCCTCGCCGGACTCGAGCAGCTTCGCCAGCACGTCTCGGTAGATGTCCTTGCGCTGCGACTGGCGGTACGGGCCGTGCGGGCCGCCGACGTCGATGCCCTCGTCCCAGTCCAGGCCGAGCCACGTCAGGGCGTCGATGATCGCCTGGTACGACTCCTCCGAGTCGCGAGCGGCATCGGTGTCCTCGATGCGGAAAACGAACGTGCCGCCGGTGTGGCGGGCGTAGGCCCAGTTGAACAGGGCGGTGCGGACCAGGCCCACGTGGGGCGTGCCGGTCGGCGACGGGCAGAAGCGGACGCGAACATCAGACATGCCCCGAATCGTAGCGGGCCGCCCGGCACCGGACGTGCCCCGGTCGGCCGCGCCGACCTTCGGCGTTGTCGCCCATGGCGTTCGCCGCCATCGCCATCGCGCACCCGCGAACCCGGCCTAACCGTTCCACTCGGCGGCGACGTGCCCGTCATACCCGGCCTCGCGCAGATCCGCGACCCAGCGATCGAGCGGGGCCGTTCCCGTGCCCGGGGCACCGCGCCCCGGGGAGTCCGCGACCTGCACGTGGTCGGGCAGCGGGACGGCGCCGCCCCGGACGTCGTCAAGCCACCGCTCCACGTCGGTGCCGAGCTCGGCGAGGTGGAAGAAGTCGAGCAGGACCCCGCAGCCCGTCTCCGCGGCGAGGTCGGCGGCGTGCCACGGATCGCGCACCGGCAGCGAGGGGTTTCCGGACAGGGGCTCGAGCATCGGCATGAAGGCGCCGGCGAGGGCGCGGGCGACGGCGCTGAGGCGGCGGCGCTGATCATCCAGGACCTCCGGCCCGCCGGCGCCGGGCAGCAGGTTGCCGCGGGGGACGCCGGTCAGCTCGTGGAGCCGCAGCACGGCGTCGAGGTGGCCGGCGGGCACATCGGAGCGATGCAGGACACCGCGCTCGCCGACGGCCATGTCGCCGCCCCACATGTTGACGGCGACGAGGCGCACGCCGGCCTCCCCCAGCGCGTCTGCGAAGGCCGACAGCTCGGCGTCGGCGGGCGCGGGGTCGGCGAACGGCCACCAGAACTCGACGAGGTCCCAGCCCGCCGCCTTCGCCGCCCGGGCGGCCTGCGACGGCTCGAGACCGGGGAAGAGCGTCGAGCAGTTGGCGACGTCGGCGTACGGGACCCGCGCCGCATCGGGCGCCTGCGCTGCGTTCATGCCCGCCGAGCCTAGACGGGCTGCGGGTCCGGCGGGGCGGCGATGCGGGGCGTCTGCCACAATCGACGGCCATGAGCGAGACGGCGGGCGACACCGCGAACGAGATGCACGACGGCACGAGCGGCGGCGCGAACGGCTCGGCCGGCGCACGCGGCGCGAGCGGAGCATGCGCCGGCGCTGGCCGGGCGCCCCGGGTGGCGGTGGTCACCGGCGGCGGCGCGGGCATCGGGCGGGAGGCCGCCCGGGCGCTGGCCGACGACGGCTGGCTGGTCCTCGTCTCCGGGCGGACGGCGGCGACGCTGGAGGGGACGTGCGACCGTCCCGGCATCCGCGCCCACGTCGCGGACGTCACCGACGAGGAGCAGGTGGAGGAGCTTTTCGACGTCGCCTCGACCTGGGCGGCGCAGGAGGGCGGCCGGCTGGGCCTCGCCGTCGTCAACGCGGGGTCTCCCGGGACGACCGGCGAGTTCGGCGACATCACGGCCGACGATTTCCGGGCGGCGGTGGAGGTGAACCTCGTCGGCGCGTTCCTCACCGCCCGCGCGGCCTTCCGCCGGATGCGGGATCAGGAGCCGCCGGGCGGCCGCATCCTCGTCAACGGCTCCATCGCAGCGCAGGTGCCGCGGCCGAACTCCGCACCGTACGCGGCGTCGAAGGCGGGGCTCAACGGGCTGACGGACGTCATCTCCCTGGACG
>JAEWGK010000092.1 GCA_023388385.1 Actinomycetes bacterium
GCCCCCGGTCCAGCGGGAGGTCGGCCAGCATCGCGCCGGTGCGCGCAACCGGCCCGGCACCTAGTCCGCGGGCGGGCAGGACGGGCAGATGGACGACGCCACCGGATTCGCCGCCGATGACGTCCGCGGCGACGGCTGGGTCGGTGCCGGGCATGTGCCCGAGGCCAGCGAAGACGGTCATGCGGTCTCTGCCGTCACGTCGGCGGATGCGGCGCCCCGGAACGGCTGTGTCGCCCGAATCGTCCCGGAGCCGAGGACCACGTCGCCGGCCGGATCGCGGCGGTACAGCACGGCGGCCTGGCCGGGGGCGACGCCCCGGATGGGCTCGTCGAGCAGCAGCCGGAAGGCCCCGCCGCGGCCGGTCCCCGGGTCATCCGGTCCTGCGGCGACCTCGATGCGGCAGGGAGTCGCCCGCCCGTGGGCGCGAACCTGGACCTCGAGGAGCCCCGCGGCGCCGTAGGCCGCGACCTCCCCGGGCTCGGCCAGCCAGACGGCCCGGTCGACGTCGAGGGTCCCGACGTCGAGGGCCGACGCCGGGCCGACCGTGACCGTCGCCGTCGCCGCGTCGATGGCGGTGACGTAGCGGGGCCGACCGTCGGCGGCGGGCCGGCCGAGGCCCAGCCCCTTGCGCTGGCCGATGGTGAAGCCGTGGACGCCGCCGTGGCGCCCCAGCACCTCACCCGTCGCGCCGTCGACGATGTCGCCGGGATCGGCCCCGAGGCCCGGGCGCCGCCCGATGCTGGCGCCGAGGAACGCGCGCGTGTCGCCGTCGGGGATGAAGCAGATGTCGTAGCTGTCGGGCTTGGCGGCCGTCGTCAGGCCCAGCTCCCTGGCCTCGGCGCGGATGGCGGGCTTCTCCGTGGCGCCGCAGGGAAAGAGCGAGCGGCGCAGCTGCGCGCGGTCGAGCACGCCGAGGACGTAGGACTGGTCCTTCGCGGCGTCGACGGAGCGGCGCAGCAGCCCGTCGTCGCCGACGACGGCGTAGTGGCCCGTGGCGACGGCGTCGAAGCCCAGCGCCACGGCGCGCTCCAGCAGCGCGGCGAACTTGATGCGCTCGTTGCAGCGCAGGCACGGGTTCGGCGTCTCGCCGCGGGCGTAGGAGTCCGTGAAGTCCTCGATGACTTCCTCGCGGAACCGCTCGCTGAAGTCCCAGACGTAGAAGGGGATGCCCAGGGCGTCGCACACGCGGCGCGCGTCGCCGGAGTCCTCCAGCGAGCAGCAGCCGCGCGAGCCCGCGCGCAGGGTCTCCGGGTCGCGGGACAGGGCCAGGTGGACGCCGACGACGTCGTGGCCGGCCGCGATGGCGCGCGCCGCCGCGACGGAGGAGTCCACTCCCCCGCTCATCGCCGCCAGCACGCGCATCCGCTTCCCCTTTCCTCGTCGCCGGCCCGCCGGGACCGCCGTCTCGTGCGCCGCGGCCTGCGGGGCCACGGGCGCCGTCGTCACGCCATGCCCGCCGCGCGGGCACGGGCGACGGTATCACCCCAGGCGCCGAGCACGGCGTCCACGTCGGCCTCCGTCGTCGTGTGGCCGAGCGTGAAGCGCAGCGCTCCGCGGGCGAGCGGCTCGGCGACGCCCATCGCCAGCAGGACGTGCGACGGCCGGTTGACGCCCGCGGAGCAGGCCGAGCCCGTCGAGCATTCGATGCCGGCGTTGTCCAGCAGCATGATGAGGCTGTCGCCCTCCGCGCCCGGGACGCTGACGTGCAGGTGCCCTGGCAGCGACGGTTCGGTGGTGTGCACGACCAGGTCCGGGGTGAGCGCGGCCAGGCCGTCCCGCAGCCGGTCGCGGAGGACCCGCAGGCGGGCGTCCTCCGCCTCGTGCGTTGCGACGGCCTCCGTCAGCGCCGCCGCCATGCCCGCGGCGGCGGCGACGTCCGGGGTGCCGGAGCGCAGTCCGCGCTCCTGCCCGCCGCCGTGGACGTGGGGCACGGGGGCGGCGTCCCGCCGCACGAGCAGCGCGCCGATGCCGCGCGGGCCGCCGAACTTGTGGGCCGACACGGCCAGCGTCGCCGCGCCGAGGGCGTGGAAGTCGATGGGCAGGTGCCCGGCGGCCTGGACGGCGTCGATGTGCAGCGGCACCCTGGCGGCGCGGCAGGCGGCGGCGACGGCGTCGATCGGCTGGACAGCACCCGTCTCGTTGTTCGCCATCATGCAGGCGACCAGGGCGGTGTCCCGTCGGTCGAGCTCCGGCAGCCGATCCACGTCGATGCGGCCGTCGGCGCCGACGGGGGCCTCGGCGATCTCCGCCCAGTGCTCCTTCTCCAGGTGGCGGGCGATCTTCCGCACCGCGTCGTGCTCGATGGCCGGCAGGACGATGGTCGATCCCGACCGCGCCAGGTACAGCCCCTGGACCGCGAGGTTGTCGGCCTCCGTGCCGCCGGACGTGAACACCACCTCGACGGGATCGGCGCCGAGGAGGCCTGCGACGGTCTCCCGGGACTCCTCCAGGATGCGGCGCGCCGCCCGGCCCGAGGCGTACTGGCCGTTCGGGTTCCCGGCGCCGAGGGCGGCGACGACCGCGTCGCGGGCGCAGTCGCGCAGCGGCGACGTCGCGGCGTGGTCGAGGTAGTGGCGCCCGGTCATGGAACCACCGTAGTACGGGCCGGGTCAGGTCAGCCGCCGGCCCAGCGGCTCCTCTCCACACCGGATGGCGTTCCACCGGGTGCGCGCTTGGATGGTATTGGCGGAGATACCATAAATCGCCAGTGTCACCAGCGGAAACGGCGTCGGCCCCGCCGCGGCCGTGGGGCCAGGGCGGGGCCGTCACCCGCGCATCCGATGGTGCGCAGGGGAGCCGGAGGCTACTTCTTGATCTCCTCGGTGAGCTTCGGCGCGACGTCGAAGAGGTCGCCGACGATGCCGAGGTCGGAGATCTCGAACATCGGGGCCTCCTCGTCCTTGTTGACGCAGACGATCATCTTGGAGGTCTGCATGCCGGCCTTGTGCTGGATGGCGCCGGAGATGCCGAGGGCCACGTACAGATCCGGGGAGACCGTCTTACCGGTCTGGCCGACCTGGAACTGGCCCGGGTAGTAGCCCGAGTCGACGGCCGCGCGGGAGGCGCCGACGGCGGCGCCGAGGGCGTCGGCCAGCGGCTCGATGACCTTCTCGAAGTTCTCGGCGGAGGCGACGCCACGGCCGCCGGAGACGACGATCTTCGCCTCGACCAGGTCCGGGCGGTCGCCGCCCTCGGCCGGGGTGAAGGAGACGATCTCGACCGGGGAGTCGCCGGCGCCCGGGTACTCGACCGCGGAGACGGCGGCGTCGCCGGCCTGCTCGGTCGGCTCCACGGAGCCGGGGCGCAGGGCGTAGACCGGGGAGGCGCCGAAGCCCTCGCCGTCGACCAGGAAGTCGCCGCCGAAGATGGCGTAGCGGACGGAACGGTCCTCCTTGATCTCGACGACGTCGGAGAGGATGCCGGAGCCGGTCATGGCGCCGACGCGGCCGGCGATCTCCTTGCCCTCGGCGGTGGCGGAGACGAGCACCGGAACCTGGTACTCGGAGGCCAGCGCGATGAGGGTGTTCGCCTGCGGGGTGATGAGGTACTGGTCCGCGTCGTCGGCCTCGGCGGCCAGGACGGAGCCGGCGCCGTACTCGCCCAGCTTCGGGGCCAGCTGCTCGGCGGTACCCGGCTTGCCGACCACGACGGCGGCCGGGGTGCCGAAGACGCGCGCGGCGGTCAGCAGCTCGAGGGTGTTGTTCTTCAGCTCGCCGTCGACGTGATCGACGAGAACGAGGACGTCAGTCATGTGAATTATCTCCTGGTATCCGTGTTCGGTGTTCTGTCTTCGCGTCAGGCTCAGATGAACTTGTTGGTCTTGAGGAACTCGGCGACCTTCAGGTAGCCCTCGCCCTCGTCGACGACCTTCTCGCCGGCGGACTTCTCCGGCTTGGCCTCGAAGGAGGTGACGTTGGTGGCGGCGTTGGCCAGGCCAACGGTCTCCGGCTCGACGCCGATGTCGGCCAGGGTCAGCTTGTTCAGCGGCTTCTTCTTCGCGGCCATGATGCCCTTGAAGTTGGCGAAGCGCGGCTCGTTGGCTTTCTCCGTGACGGAGACGACGGCCGGGAGGGAGGCCTTCAGCTGGTAGATGCCGTCCTCGGTCTCGCGCTCACCGGAGATGGAGGAGCCGTCGGTCTCGACGGAGCGCATGTGGGTCAGGACCGGCCAGCCCTTGTAGACGCCGACGATGGCCGGGACCGCGCCCGTGCCGGAGTCGGTGGAGGCGTTGCCGGTGACGACCAGGGAGACGTCCTCGAGGGTCTCGAGGAGCGTGGACAGCGCGTAGCCGGTCGCGATGGCGTCGGAGCCCGCGAAGGCCTCGTCGGAGAGCAGCACGGCGTCGTCGGCGCCCATGGACAGGGCCTTGCGCAGGGCCTCCTCGGCGCGGTCCGGGCCGATGGTGGCGACGGTGACCTTGCCGCCCAGGGTGTCCTTCAGCTGGAGCGCGGCCTCGACGGCGTTCTCGTTGATCTCGTCCAGCACCGCGTCGGCGGAGTCTCGGTCGAGGGTGTGGTCGTCGTCCGTGAGCTTGCGCTCGGACCAGGTGTCGGGGACCTGCTTGACCAGAACAACGATGTTCGGCATGTGTGTGTCGTCCTTCACTGTCGGTTGCGTTCACGGGGCCGCGGCACACCGCGGCCCGTCTGTTGAGGTCGAACTTAACAAAGCACCGCCCGTTAATCACGTGATCCAGATAACAAAGTCGTTATTTTTTCGGCCCCGTCTCACATGGCGGGGCAGGTGCGTGACGACGTCCGTCGCCCGCGGTGCGCCACGCTTCCACCGTTACTGCTGGGGCGATGGACCGCGGGCGCCGTTCCGCGATACGGCGGCCGGACGGCGTGCCCGTTCCGCCACGCGCGCGGTGGCGCGGGCCTTCCCCACCCCCGGAATCGGTGAGCCCGCGGCACTCGCGCCGGTCAGGCGGCGGGTTCGCGGGGCCCGCAGATGAACGCCGTGCCGCGATCGCCGATGCGCGTGACGACGACGGCCAGCGGCCGGCGCCCCCTGAGCCGCCACGACTTCCGCAGCCGGTCGGGGTCCGCGTCGACGCCGCGGACGAGGATCTCCGCCGACCCGCAGTCCCGGGCCGCCAGGGCCGCGCGGACCTTCTTCAGCGGCACCTCCTCCAGCACGGGGAAGCCGGTGGCGCCCGGCGGGACGGCGTCGCCGGTCAGGTGCGCGATGCGCTCATCGAGCTGGCGCAGCCCGTGGCGGGCTGCCCAGTGGCGGACCAGCCCGGCGCGGACGACACCCCCGTCGGGGTCGACGATGTAGGCCGCCGCGTCGCCGACGCCGCAGTCGTCGTCCATGGAGTCGTCGACGAACTCCGGCTCCTGCCGCGCTCCGCCGAGCAGGGCCGCCGACCGGGTGACGCCGGGGCGCGACAGCCCGGGCGAGTAGAGGCACGCCTCCTTGACTCCCCCGGCGACGGAGGCGACGCACACCTCCCCCTCCCATCCGGAGAAGTCGAGGCCCGGCGCGCACTTCACCGCGATGTCCCGGCCGGCGTACGCGTCCAGCAGGTTCGGCAGCGGCGGGACGAGGTCCTCCGGGCGGGCGATGCGCCGTCCCCCGGCGCGGCGGGCGGGGTCGGCGACGATGATCGCGTCCCGGCTCACCGGTGCCAGCGCGTCGGCGACGGCCACCAGCGCCCCCGGCGCGGCGGTCGCGAGGTTGCGCCGCGCCATCGCGACCCGGGCGGGGTCGAGGTCGCTCGCCAGCAGCGGCGGCGTCCCCGCCTCGGCGACGTGCGCGACCGCGGCGATCTCCGTGCCGACGGAGCACGTGACGTCGTGGACCGCGCGGCCCGGCGCGAGCTCCGCCAGCCGGCGGGCGCGCAGCTCCGCTACAGCCCACGGGGTGGCCTGCTGGGCGGCGTCCGAGTCGAGCAGCCACGCGCCGGAGCCACGGAGGAGGCGCTCCGGCAGCTTGCCGGCGGCGGAGCGGCGCGCGGTGGCGTCCTCCGCGGCGGCGCGCGCCAGGTCCGGGTCGCCGGCGGCGCCCCGCAGCACGCCGAGGTCGGCGAGCATGCTCGCCTTCGTCAGCGCGAGCCCGTCGGCGGCCTCCCGCAGATCGGGCCGGTCGGCCAGCGCGCGGACGTCGGTGCGGGTGAGGCTCATCCGCGCCCCTCGCGCAGGTGGCCCAGGTGCGTGGCGACGGCGAAGAAGTCGTCCATGAACGGATCCCCGAGGAAGTCCGAGTCCGTCCGCGGGATCGGCGGCCGGGCGAGGTCCAGCGCGGCGGCGGCGTCGGCGGCGCCCTCCAGCCGGCGCAGCTGCGCCCACGTCGGCGGCATGAGGCGGACCTCACCGGCGCGCCACCGCTCCAGCAGGTCGGCGGGGCGGGCCCAGCCTGCGGCGGTGGCCTCCGACGTCCGGCCGTCCGGCTCCTGGCCCTCCGGCACGGCGGCGAGGAAGAAGAATGTGTCGTAGCGAATCGGGTTCGACGCCGGCGTGAGCCAGTTCGCCCACGGCCGCAGCAGATCGGAGCGCAGTCGCAGGGACCGCGCCGCGAGGAAACCGGCGAGGGCCGTCTCCCGCGACTCCAGGGCGCGTCGGGCGGCATCGCCGTCCTCCCCCGGCAGGGGATGCGCACCGGCGTCGCCCGCGCGGTCGGCCAGCAGTACGCCGGATTCCTCGAACGTCTCGCGGACGGCGGCACACACCAGCGCCCGGGCGGTGCCGGCGGGCACGCCGAGCGCTCCCGCCCACCAGTCCACGTCCGGGCCCGCCCACTCGATGGCGGGGCTGACGTGGCCGTCGCCGTCCACGTCGCCCGGGAAGTCGCGGTCGTCGACGCCGCCGCCCGGGAACACGGTCATCCCGGCGGCAAACCGCATGGAGGCGCGGCGGCGCTGGACGAAGACCTCCGGGCCCGCGTCACCGTCGCGCAGCAGCAGGACCGTCGACGCCAGGCGCGGGACCGCCGGGGCGGATGCGCCCACGGAGCCGGGGGCGGAACCGGCGCGGGCCGCGTCGTCACGCATCGCCGCGGACATCTCAGGTCCTCCGCCGGTGGCG
>JAEWGK010000129.1 GCA_023388385.1 Actinomycetes bacterium
CGCTCCAGCGCGTCGGGGGTGCGCCGGCGGAACCACGCGTAGGTCGCTGCGAAGCGCGTCGGCAGCTGGTTGGCGTGCAGGTCCCAGCCCTGCCAGATGCCGCGAGTGAGGTGCCTGCCGACGAGCCGGGCATGCAACGCCCACGCCTCCCGGATCGCGTCGGCGTCGCCAAGCGGGAGCCGGTTGGTGGAGCCGTCGGACATCTCGACGCCACGGCCGGCGACGGCGGCCTGCATGACGTCCTTGGCGTGGTCGGCGACGGGGTGGTCCATCGCCTGGTCCGCGGCGGCGACGCCGAGGAACGCCGAGTAGTCGTACGTGCCGTAGTGCAGGGACAGGACCCGGCCGTCGCCGGCGGTGATCATCCCCGGCAGGGGCGAGGTGCCGTCGGCGGCGAGGATGGACTGCGGGGTCTCGACCTGGATTTCGAAGCCGTGGCGGATGCGGTCGGCGGGCACGCCCCGCGGCGCCGCGGTCGCCTCGATGGCGCCGAGGACGTGGACGAGCTCGCGGACCTGCTCCTCCGACGTGACCTTGGGGAACGTCAGGCGCAGTTCGCGGGCCGTGACGGTCAGCCCCGCCTCGTGGAGGCCCAGCAGGAACCCGGTGAGCGTGTGGATGCCCCGGTCGCGGGTGGCCGGGTCGAAGCTGCCGAAGCGGATGCCCCAGAACGGCGCGGGGCGGCCCTCGGCGGCCAGCGCCCCGAGGACCGCGGCGAGCGTCGCGTCCTCGTGGTCCCAGCGGTCCTCCGGCGCGACGCCGCGCTGCGTGAAGCCGTCCTCGAAGTCGATGCGCAGATCCTCGATCGGCTCCTGCGCCAGCTTCGCCTCCACGCGATCGGCGATGTCGCGGCCCTCGATCTCCGTGGCGCCGTCGAAGCCCGCGGCGCGGAGCAGATCGGCGACGCCGGAGGCTCCGCCGCAGTGGGCGCGCCACGTCGCCAGGCCCTCGTCGCCCCACTCGCGGGCGAGGCGGGCGTGGAAGCGGTCCGCCGGGACGTAGACGGTGTGGACGGGCTGGCGCCAGGTCACGGGCCCCGGCCACAGCCGGGTGCGGCCCCGGTCGTCGGCGGAGAGCGCCCCCGACGCGGCGGCGGCGAGGGACGAGGCGAGCTCGCGGGCGGTGGCGGCGCTCATCGGGCGGCCTCCATCGCGGCCGGGCGGGCGTGGCGGCGGACCCGGGACGTCGTCAGGCGCTGCCGGACGATGCCCGCGGCCTGCGCGACCGCGGCGGCCACCGGATCGACGACGGGCACGCCGAGGCGCACGGACAGCTCCTCGGCCAGCCCGGCCATGCCGCAGCAGCCGAGGCAAATGACCTCGGCGCCGTCCTCCCCGACGGCGCGGGCGGCCTCGCCGACGAGGATGTCGGCGACGCCGTCGCCCTCGAGCTCCAGGACTCCGAGTCCGCTGGCCCGCACCGACGCCAGCCGACCATCGAGGCCGGACACGGCGAGGCGGTCGCGGATCATGCCGATGGCGCGCGGACCGGTGGTGACGAAGGAAAAGGACTCGCCGAGCGTCAGCGCGGTCGCCGCCGCGGCCTCCGTCACGTCGACGACGGGGGCGGCCGAGACCTCGCGGAGGGCCTCCGCGCCGGCGTCACCGACCCCGGCGAGGACGACCGCGTCCCAGCGATCCCCCTCCTCCGCGAGGACGTCGAGCATGGCGACCGCCGAGCGGGCGGCGTCGGCGTCGCCCTCGACCGCCGCGGGGGCGTCCGGGGGCGTCAGCGGGACCAGCACGATGTCGGGTCCCGCGGCCGCGCGGGCGGCCTCCGTCATGCGCTCCGTCATGGCGGTGGTCGAGTTCACGTTGAGGACGGCGATGGTCGGCACCGTGCGTTCCGCCCCTTTCTGTTCATTTCGGTGGATGTGACCAGAACAGGAAAGCAGCCGGTCCGATGCGCCGGGAGGCGAGCATGTTACATCCGTGTTAATTCGAGCAGACCGATCGGTCGTGTTTCCGCCATGTTTCGCCGCCCCGCGGAACTTGGCCATTTCCGTAACACTTTGTGACGTACGGAACACATCCGCGACATGCGGCCGGGGTTTTCTGTCACTCATGACGAGTCCCACCCGAACAACGTCCTCGCCGCAGGGCATGGCGTTCATCAACCGCGCCGATGCCGGGCACCTGGCGGAGGACTTCGCCGAGCTGTCCGGCTCCCGCCCCTGGGCGGACGCCATGGTCGCCGGCCGCCCCTACCACTCGCTCGACGAGCTCCTGAAGAAGGCCGACGCGACGCTCGCCGCCCAGGACCGCATCCTCATCGCCGAGGCCGTCAAGGCCCACCCGCCGCTCGGCGGCCGCACCCGCTCCGGCTCCCGCTCGGAGGGCGAGCAGTCGGCGCTGACGGACAGCCTCGGCAGCGCGGCCGACGAGCTGCGCGAGCTGAACGACCGCTACATCGAGCGCCACGGCCACGTGTTCCTGCTCTGCGCGGAGGGCCGCGGCGCCGACGAGGTTCTGGAGGCGATCCGCGCGCGCATCGGCAAGGACGCCGAGACCGCGTGGACGGAGACCGTCGAGCATCTGCGCCGCATCAACCGGCTGCGCCTGGTCAAGTACGTCGAGGAGATCGGGGAGGGAAACCGATGAGCCTGTCCACCCACGTCCTGGACGCCGCGAACGGCCTGCCCGCCGCCGGCGTCGCGCTGACGCTGAGCGACGCGTCCGGCGAGGTCATCGCCACCGGCGTCACCGACGCCGACGGGCGCTGGCGTGCCCCGGAGGGCATCCCGGCCGCCGGCGACCACCGCCTGCATTTTGCCATCGGCGAATACCAGGAATCGCTGGGCCGCGAGGTCTTCCATCCGGAGGCCGTCATCGCGTTCCGCGTCTCCGACCCGGCCGCCCACCTGCACGTCCCGTTGCTCCTATCGCCGTACGCCTACTCGACGTACCGCGGCAGCTGACCGCCCGCGCGTCGTCGCGCACCGGGGCCGGCCGCACCCGCGGTCCGCTGCGCGATGCGTGACGACGACGCCCCAGGCCGCACCACGGCCACGCCGAGCCCGAGGAGGAGGGTCCGGCGACCCGCCCACGACCACGGAACCGAGGACCCCATGACCACCACTCCCCCGACGTCCGCCGAGCCGGACGCGGACAACGCCGTCCACCCCGTCGACCGGAACCCCGGGTGGGGCCGCCTGTTCGGCTACGGCCTGCAGCACGTGCTGGCGATGTACGCCGGCTCCGTCGCGGTGCCGATCATCGTCGGCGGCGCCATGATCTCCGCCGGCGAGATGGAGCCGGCGCACCTGCCGCACCTCATCGTCGCCGACCTGTTCGTCGCGGGCATCGCGTCGATCCTGCAGTCGCTCGGCCTGCTGCGCCTGGGCTCGCGCCTGCCGCTGATGCAGGGCGTGTCCTTCGCCGCGGTCGCTCCGATGATCTCCATCGGCGTGCAGCACGGCATCACCGCCATCTACGGCTCGGTCATCGCCACCGGCCTGCTGATGATGCTCATCGCCCCGTTCTTCGCCAAGCTCGTGCGGTTCTTCCCGCCGCTGGTGACGGGCACGGTCATCACGATCATCGGCCTGTCGCTGATGAAGGTCTGCGCCGGCTGGGTCGCCGGCGGCAGCGACCCCAACGCCCCGGGCTTCGGCGAGGGCGTGAACTTCCTGCTGGCCGGCGCGACGCTGGCGCTCATCCTGCTGGTCTTCGCCCTGGCGCCGAAGTCGTGGCGCCCGATGGCGGTGCTGCTGGGCATCATCGGCGGTACGACGCTGGCGTTCGTCCTCGGCCACGTCGACGCCTCGCCCATCTCCGCGGCCCCGTGGGTCGCGGTGCCGCAGCCGTTCCTGTTCGGCCTGCCGACGTTCGAGATCGGCTCCATCATCACGATGCTCATCGTCGGTCTGGTCATCATGACGGAGACGACGGGCGACATCATCGCGGTCGGGGAGATCGTCGACAAGCCCGCCGATCGCCGCACCATCGCCGACGGCCTGCGCGCCGACGGCTTCTCCACCCTGCTGGGCGGCATCTTCAACACCTTCCCGTATTCCGCGTTCGCGCAGAACGTCGGCCTGGTGTCCATGTCGAAGGTCGCGTCGCGCTACGTCGCCACGATGGCCGGCGCCATCCTCATCGTCTTCGGCCTGCTGCCGAAGATGGGCGAGGCGGTCGCCGCCATCCCCCAGCCGGTCCTCGGCGGCGCGGGCCTGGTGCTGTTCGGCATGGTCGCGGCGTCCGGCATCCGCACGCTGACCTCCATCCAGCTGACGGACACGAAGGCGCTCATCGTCGCGGTGTCCATCTCCCTGGGCATGCTGCCGACGGTCCTGCCGACCATCTACTCCAAGATGCCCGACCTGCTGCAGCCGCTGCTGCACTCCGGCATCACCGCCGGCGCGCTGGCCGCCATCATCCTGAACGTCATCCTCCTCGGCGTGCCCCGGGGGGAGACGGACGAGGAACTCGCCGACGACGCCCGCCACCAGGTCGAGGCCGCCTGCCCCGATCTGACCGAGGAGCTCGAGGCCCGCGCCTAGCTGTACCCGGCCCGGCGCAGGCCGATCCGCCCGCCCGAGCGGTCCACGGCGGCCCGGTTGCCGGCTCATCCCGCGAGCGACGGGGCACTCGTGCGCAAATGGCCAGCGAACCACCGCGCGCAACGACAAAAGCCCAGGTCGTCATGCGCTGATCCGGTGGTTCGCTGGCCATGTGCGCACGAGTGATGCTGCTCATACCCAGCACGAGAGAACCGGCCCGCACCCGGCAGGCCGCGGCGGCCGGCGGCGGGGAGCACCGGTTCGAGCCGCGCGCCGGCCCGCAGCGTGCGCCACCGCGGCCTGAAGACCCTAGTAGCGCGGGCCGGACGGATACGGTGCGTCGCCCTCGGCGTGGGGGGCGACGGACGTGATCTCCACGTGGTGGAAGTCCTGGAAGGAGGCGTAGAGGCCGGACCACTTCTCGCGCGTGATGTCGGCGGCGACGCGACGGGCGACGCGGCGCACGCCGGCGTGGATGCCGGACAGCTGGTTGCCGGCGACGCCCATCGACGCGCGGGCGCCGGTGGACAGGTGGAACAGGCGGCCGATGTAGCCGGGCGCGCCCTCCTTCGGCGTGAACTGGAAGCCATCGCCGAGGTACGGGCAGGCGGCCATGGCTCCCCTGGCCCAATCGTGGACGTCGGACCACAGGGCGATGTCGTCGACGAACTCGGCGAGCTCCGGGCGGGCGGAGAGGTCGACGCGGTACCCGGTGGCGGCGATGACGTAGTCGGCCTCGACCTCGCGGCCGCCGGCGGTGACGATGCGGACAAAGCCGTCGCCCTCCGCGTCGTCGCCAGAGCCCTTCGGCGCCCCCGCGCCCTCCGCCGGCACCCACTCGACGGACTGCCAGGGCGAGCCCATGACCAGCTCGAAGTTGGCGTGCTCCATGCAGCGCCAGATGGACGCCTGGGTCGGCGGCTGCGGCAGACCGCCGTTGAAGATGCCGAAGGCCCAGCGGTCCTCGTCGTCGAGGTCGGCGAAGTGGTCCTGCATGCCGGGGAACTCCATCCAGCGCAGGGGGTTCTCGTTCGGCACCTCGGTGCGGCGCATGTGGACCTGGACGACGGCGGCGCCGGCCTCGAGCGCGCAGGCGGCGTTGTCGAAGCCCGAGGCGCCGCCGCCGAGGACCGCGACGCGCTTTCCGGCGAGCGCCGCGAAGTCGATGGGGTCGGCGGTGTGGGCGCGGACGTGCTCGGGCAGCGCGGCGACGAAGCCGGGCATGGTGCGGGCGCCGCCGCCGTCGAGGCCGAGGGCGAAGACGACGCGGCGGGCGGTGAGCTCCGTGCCGTCGGACAGCGTTAGGCGGAACGGCCCGCCGTCGGCGGCGGGGGCGGAGACGCCCTCGACGCGGGTGTCGTGGCGGACGGGCAGCTCGAGGACCTGGCGGTACCACAGCAGGTAGTCGTGCCAGTCCAGGCGGGGGACGAGGTCGATGGACTCCCAGGCGTCCTCGCCGTAGCGCGCCTCGAACCAGCGCTGGACGTGGAGGGAGGGGCAGTCGAGCTCGATGCCGCGCATGTGCTTCGGGCTGCGGAGCGTGTGCATGCGGGCGTAGTCGTCCCAGCAGCCGACGCGGTGGGCGGGCTGGTCGTCGATGACCGTGACGGAGCCGACGCCGGCGCGGCGCAGCGCGAAGGCCGTGGCCAGGCCGGCCTGCCCGCCGCCGACGATCGCGACGGCGACGTCCGCGTCCTCCGGGTCCGACCAGCTCGTGCGCGGGTCCGTTGCGGCGAGGTCCTCGCGGACGCGGTCCCCGAGGGCGGCCAGCGCGGCCTCGTGGTCCTCGCGCGGCTCCGGGCGCGGGCGGTCGTGGGTGGTGGCTGGGGCGGTCATGGGCGGATGTCTCCTGTTCCGCCGCCGTCGGGGGCTTCTGGGCGCCGCGCGTCGCGGGCGGGGCCCGGGCATACCTGGTCGTCGAAGCCCCCGTCCGGCGGATGGGGGTCACGTGCGGTGTGGCATCGCAGGCCGCCGCCCGGGTCCTTCCGCATACGTAATCGTGCGGGGATTTCGCCCGTTTAAGCCGCGTGTTACGTGTGCGTGACGACGTTCCTTCGCCCTCCCGGCCCCGCGCGGTCCGGATGCGGCGCGGCCGCCTACTCCGGCCGGGGCAGGTCGCGGACGGTCGGCAGGTCGGGGCCGGTCGCCAGCCAGGCGCGGACGACGGCGGTGGCGCGGCAGTCGTCGGCGTTGTAGCGCAGGAGCAGCTCGCGGGCGGCGGCGGCCGCATCCTCGTCCTGCTCCCCGGCTCCCTGCTCCCCGGCGTCGGCGCCCGCGGCGACCCGGAAGATGGGCAGGCTGCCGGCCCCGCCGGCCTCGGGGTCGCGCCAGGCGAACCCTGCCAGCGGCGCGATGACCTTGAGTCCCAGCCCCCCGGCGGACAGCAGGCGGCGGCGGGCGTCCTTCTGCCCGTCGGCCCATTCGGGCGAGCGCAGGAACGCCTCCACCTCGGCGGGCGACGGCGCGGTGATGGGCCGGCCGGACTCGTCCAGGTGCCGGTCTCCGCCGAACCGGCGGGCGGCGTCGCGCATCCAGTGGTTTTCGGATTCAGCGCCCCAGCAATGGACGCGGACGGCGAGCCCGGCGTCGCGGGCAGCCTCCCGCCGGGCGGTCAACCACGCCCAGAAGCGGGCGAAGGCCCTGGACAGGGCGTCGTCGGCACCAGCGGCGCCCGGCGCGGTCCACGCCGTGAACGCCCGGTAGCGGGTCCCGTCCCACGCGCCCCAGAGGTAGGCGCCGTGGCCGGGGTAGGCCTCGACGTCGACGTCGATCTCCACGTCGGCGCGAGGTGCGGGGCCGGCGCCGTCGCGCAGCGCCGCGGGCAGGCCGGCGACGAGGAGCCGGGCCAGGAGCACCGCGTCACCCGCCACGCGCGGGTCCTGCCCCGCCAGCGCCCGGACGGTGCCGACGCCCTCCTCGCGCAGCCGATCGGCGCGGTCGCCGGGCAGGACCAGGGAGATATCGTCGATGGTGTGCAGCTCCTCGGTGCAGGAGTCGGCGAATTCGCAGGTGCGGCATTCGCGGACGCGCCGCGGAGCGAGCGGGTGGACGCCGGGGCGCAGCGGCGAGGGCCGTCCGGCGACCGCGTTGGCCACGTCGCGCCCGGCGCGCAGGGCTCGCCGGTAGGCGGCGATGCGGGGGCCGTCGTCGAGCACGATCATGCGGTCGGCGTCCGCGCCGATGCCGCCGACCAGCCCACCGCCGAGGCCGAGGTTGTGCAGCAGTGCGGCTGCCTGGCCGGCGCGGACGGCGTCGGCGACGTGATGGCGCAGCGTCCGGCCCTGATCGACGGCCATCGCCGAGCGCAGGTTCCGCCCCAGCACGCCCGGCCGGCCCAGGCGCCCGACCGGCAGCACGGTCGCCGGGGTGGAGCGGCCGCGGGGCCCCCGGCGGCGCAGCAGCTTGTGGGCGGCGACGACGACGGGCAGGTACGTCGGCGCGCCCGGGGCGTCGTCGAGCAGGACCAGCAGATCGGGGCGGGCCTCCTCGGCGGGCAGATCGCCGCGGGCCTCCTGCCGCAGGACGCCGCCGACGATGAGCGGCTCCCGGGCGGCGAGGGCCTCCAGGGTGTCCAGGTCCGCATCCGGACCGTCTGCGATGACCGTCCTTCCGGGCAGGGCGCCGAGGACCGCGGCGCGGTGGCGGCGGGCGGCGGCCTCCCAGGGTCCGGGGTCACAGCCCGGGTCGGGGGCGTCGCCGCGCAGTCTGCGGCCGAGGCGGTGGCGGCAGCCGGTCAGTTCGCCGCCCCGCAACACGGGTTCCAGCCCGGCGCCCGGCACGTCGTCATGCACCGACGGCGCATCCGGCGCCTTCCCGTGCGCGCATGCGGAGGCCCCGGCGCGGGCCGCGACGGGCCCCGCCGGGCCGGGCGCGGGGCCGCTGGGGCGGGTATCCTCGGGATTCACTGTGACCATCAGCCTAACGGGGCACCCCGCCAGGGGTTACGCTGGTGGGCGACGAACGCAGCGAACGACAAACGAACGGGACTTCCATGAGCTTTCTGGGCGACATCCTCAACCGCCGCCGCGAGACCAGCACCAAGGTCAAGGCCGCCAAGGCCAAGGCCAAGGCCGAGGCGAAGTTCGAGGCCAAGCTGAACAAGGCCAAGGCGAAGGCGGCGGCCAAGCTGGACAAGAAGGCCTTCAAGCAGGGCCAGAAGGACGAGGAGCGCCGCCACCGCAAGGAGCTCCGCGCCGCGGTGAAGACCGACCGCAAGCGAGCGAAGCTGGACGCGAAGGCGGCGAAGCGCGCGGAGAGGATCCGACGGGGCTCCGAGAAGCAGGAGCGCAAGGACCTCAAGGCCAAGCGCCGCCACCAGCAGAAGCTGGCCGCGAGCATCCTGGAGCAGCAGCGCCAGTCCGGCCTGACCAAGGAGAAGGTCGACGGCTGGATCGGCTCCGGCCGCATCCTCGTCCCGGTCGCGCTGCCGCTGGCCTACCGCGGCATCACCTGGCTGCAGAACCGCTCGCAGAACTCCGAGGCCCGCCGCTTCGGTGTCACCGGCGCCCAGGCCGCGCGCTTCGCCGGCTTCGGCGCCCCGCTGCGCGCCCGCATCGAGGCGATCCGCGGGTCCCTCGGCGACCTGCGCACGTCCGGCCGTGCCATCCCGGCGGGCTTCCTCTCCGACGCCGGCGATCGCCTGGACGCGCTCGACGCCGCCGTTCGCAACGCCGAGCACATGACGCCGGATCAGCGCCGCCGCGCCCACCGCTCCATCTCCTCCGAACTCGACGCCCTCGACGGCGAGATCATGGCGCACCTCGGCGTCCGCGCGTAGCCGCACGCCGCGCCCACCCGCCGGGCCCGCCGGGCCCGCCGGGAACGGATTGTGACCAACCGGTGAACAACAGGAGAACTCTCACCGGCGTTTGCGGACCACGGTCGTTCCGGCTTGCCTTGACCCTGCCTCACCAGGGAATATGACGATTCGTGAACACTCAGCGCCCCTCCCATACCCCCACCCGCCGCACGGTCCTGCGCGCGGGCGGCGCTCTCGGCGCCGCCGGCGCGGCCGGGGCCATCTTCGCCTCCACCGCCGGCGCCGAGACCGCCCCCGCCCAGAAGGGCATCCCGATGCCGGCCGCCCCGGCCGACGGCCATCAGGTCTTCCAGCACGGCGTCGCCTCCGGTGACCCGCTGCCGAACGCCGTCCTGCTGTGGACGCGCGCCACATCCTCTCCCGAGGATCAGCCCGGCGCGGAGAGGGGCGCACCCGTCAACCTCGCGTGGCAGGTCGCCACCGACGAGGGCTTCTCCGACGTCGTCGCCGGCGCGACGGTCACCTCGGACCCCGCCGCCGACAACACGGTGAAGGTCGACGCCGACGGCCTGGCCCCGTCGACCGACTACTTCTACCGCTTCATCGTCGCCGACGGCCCGTACGCCGGCCAGACGACCGTGACCGGCCGCACCCGAACCACCCCGGACCCGACGTCCAGCCCGGAGCACCTGGGCATCGCCCTGACCTCCTGCGCGAACTGGGAGTCCGGCTACTTCTCGGCCTACCGCGACATGGCCGACAACCCGGACATCGACATCATCATGTGCGTCGGCGACTACATCTACGAGTACGGCGTCGGCGAGTACTCCGGCAAGCTCGGCCCGATCCGCGAGCACAAGCCGGCCCACGAGATCATCACCCTGGCGGACTACCGCCTGCGCTACGGCACCTACCGCACCGACGCGGACCTGCAGGCGGCCCACGCCAGCAAGCCGTGGATGGTCACCTGGGACGACCACGAGGTCGCCAACGACGACTGGGCCCACGGCGCCGAGAACCACACCGAAGGCGAGGAAGGCAGCTACGAGGCCCGCCGGGACGCCGCCATGCAGGCGTACCTGGAGTGGCTGCCCGTCCGCGCCACCGAGGCCAGCGCCGGCGGCCACCTGTACCGCAACTTCTCCTTCGGCGACCTCGCCGAGATCGTCATGCTCGACCTGCGCACCTACCGCAGCCAGCAGGTCACGTTCACGGACATGAAGCAGATCGACGACGAGGGGCGCACGATGCTCGGCTCCGAGCAGTTCAACTACCTCGCGGGCCAGTGGCGCACCTCAGACGCGAAGTGGAACCTCGTCGGCAACTCCGTCATGTTCACCCCGGTCCTCATTCCACCGATGGACCCGGAGGCCACCCGCGCGGTCACCCAGCTGCTGGGCCTGCCGGAGGAGGGCGCGCCGTACAACCTCGACCAGTGGGACGGCTACGCCGCCGAGCGTCGCCGCGTCATCAGGATGATCGGCGACGAGGGCCTGGACAACGTCGTGTTCCTCACCGGAGACATCCACTCCTCCTGGGCCTGCAACGTCCCGAAGGAGGTCGGCAGGTACCCGGAGGGCGGCGTCGCCGCCATCGAGATCGTCTGCACCTCGGTGTCCGCGCCGAACATCGACGACATCGTGAAGCTGCCGCAGGACAACGCCATCAGCCACACCGCGGAGACCGCGCTGGCGGGCGTCAACAGGCACGTGCAGTGGATCGAGTTCGACCGCCACGGCTACGTCGCCGTCCACGTCCAGCCGGACGACATCCGCGCCGAGTACCGCCTGGTCGAGGACAAGTCCGTCCCCAATCAGCCGCTCTTCACCGCCAAGACGTTCGTCGGCCGTCGCGGCGAGGGCATCCGCGAGGCGTAGCCCCCCACGCCACACGCGTCGTCGTCAGCGTGACGACGGCACCCGGCGCGCACGCCGATCGATGGCGGGCGCCGGCTCCCCACGGGGACCCGGCGCCCGCCCTTTCACATCCGGCGAATACCTAGGAACACACGATAGTCCGCGAAATAGGTGCATCTCGCGCATCAAGTATTTACACTGGGGGAAACGCAGGATATGCCAATCCCGGCAAAACACAAGGAACGTGATCATGGGACGCAAGGAAATCATCCAGTATTTCGACGATCTGACCGGCGAATCCCTCGCCGACGACGCGGTGAAGACCATCCGGTTCTCCTACCGCGGAAAGAATTACGTCATCGATCTCTCGGAGGACAACGCGAAGGAGTTCGACGAGACGATGAAGCGATTCGTCGACGCCGCCCGCCCGGACGCCCAGGCGTCGACGTCGCCGCAGCGCAGGTCGCGCGGGGCGAGCGAGGCCACCCGCAACCGCAACCGCATCATCCGCCAGTGGGCGAAGGATCAGGGCATCGAGGTCGCCGACCGCGGTGCACTGTCAAAGGACGTCATCGCCAGGTACGAGGCCGCCCACTAGAGCCCGCACCGCCGCACGCGCCGCCCGGCGTCCGCGCCGACTCCGGCCCCATCCGATCCATCGGGTGGGGCCTTCGGCGCTTCGCTAGGCTTATTTCCCGTGCTGACCGTCCTCGTCTTCGCCATTTCGGCGATCATGCTCTTCTGGCACTGGCTGCTGGCCGGGCTGTTCGGCGTATCCCGGGACGTCGCATGGGTCGCGTCGGTCTTCCTGCTGGTGGTGACGGTGCGCTCCGCCGTCGCCCCCCTGACGTGGATCCAGCTGCGCAACGGGCGCCGGATGGCCAACCTGCGGCCGGAGATGCACAAGCTGAAGGAGAAGTGGCTCCTCAGCGCGGAGCCCGACGCGGCCCTGTACCTGAAATGGTCGCAACGGAAACTGCAGGAGGACAACGACATCTCCGTCCGAGGCGGCTGCATCGCGCCGCTGATCCAGGTCCCCGTCATCCTGGGCCTGTACCAGATGGTCGTGCGCATGGCCCGCGCAAAGGACGACGCGGGCGTGACCGTCGGATTCCTGGACAACGCGCACATCGAGGATTTCCTCTCCTCGACGTTCCTGGGCGTTCCGCTGCCGGTCTACTACTCCATGTCGGAATTCGAGCTGGACAAGTACGGCTCGACGTTCCCGGAGGCGGCTAAGGTCCTCGTCCCGCTCATCCTCGCGGCGACGATCTTCACGACGACGAACCTGACCTACTCGCTCCTGCGCCTGCGCGGGACGCTCGACTGGTCGTCGGCGATCGCACGCCGCATAGCCCGCATGACGGTCATCCTGGCCATGATCGGCGGCGCATTCCCGCTGCTGCTGGGCTTCTTCGGCCCGGCCCCGCTGGCGCTGGCCATCTACTGGGTGTTCAACAACCTCTGGACGGTCACGCAGTCGTTCATCATGATGGCCATCATCAATCGCCGATGGCCGCTGACCGAGGAGTTCCGCGAACTGAACCGCGAGCTCTTCGGCATCTACGGCCCGTCCGCGGAGAAGCGCCGCCGTCGCAGGGAAGCAGACCGCCGCCGCCGCAAGGCGGAGAAGGAGGCCGCCCGTCAGGGCAAGAAGCTGCGCCCCCGCAAGCCGTCGGAGAAGCAGCGGAAGCTCGGCGAGGCCGCCCGAAAGCGCGCCATCGTCCGGCTCATGCGGGCCTCCGGGCAGGGCGAGCTGTCCATCCCGGCGGCGGAGGGAGTGCCCGTGACGTCGGGCGCCGAGTGGATCGAGCCGCCCGCCGTGCCGCCGCCGTCGGAGGCCGGCCGCAGGCCGCGCCCGCCGACGAAGTACGTCATACCCGGCCAGCACGTCCCCCCGGGAGTCCTGGCCCAGCTCCACCTGTCGCGCCAAAAGCGCCCCTCGCTGGTCGTGCGGATGCGCACGCCGGCGAAGGGCTGGAAGTAGGGGCGGGGCAGCGAGCGGCGGGGCGCGCCACGGGCACCGCAGCCGAGCAGGCACCGGCCCCTGACGCGAAAACGCGGCCTAGTGGTCGGAGTACACCAGGTCGCGGGCAAGGTCGCGCGCGGTCTGCAGCGCGGTGAGATCGCCGGCCATCTTGGAGCCGGCCAGTCCGCCGTCGAGGAACACCATCAGCTGATTGGCATGCAACGACGGCTGCGAACAGTCGCGGTCGGCGAGGAGGCCGCGCAGCGTCTCCCACACCCACTCGCGGTGGCGGGCGACGGTGGCGCGGATCTCCTCCTCGCTCTCCGTCTCGGGCTTGGGGTACTCGCTGGCGGCGTTTTGGAAGTGGGAGCCGCGGAAGCCGATGGCCGGCTGCTCGGCGATGCAGACGTCGAAGAACGCCAGGATCTTCTCCTCGGGCGTGTCGACGCCGCCGGCGCGCTTCTCCCACGCCTGCCGCCACTCCTGGTCCAGCCGCTCCAGGTAGGCGATGACCAGCTTGTCCTTGGAGCCGAACAGCGAATAGAGGCTGGCCTTGGCGACGTCGGCCTCGCGCAGGATGCGGTCGATGCCGATGACGCGGATGCCCTCCGTGGTGAACAGGCGCGTGGCGCCGTCCAGCAGGCGCTCCCGCGGGCTGGGGCGGTTGCGGCGGCGCGACGTTGAGCGTCCGCTCCGCGTCGATTTGGTCGCCTCGGCCACGTGCTCTCCGTTTCCTCGCCTCGCCAGTACCCCCTCAGGATACAGCGTCGATACCGACCTGTACGTCCACCGGCGCCGGTGTCCCGCGATCCGCCCCGGAACACGACGGGGCCCCGCCCCCGGGCTTCGGGGACGGGGCCGGCGGCCGCGCGGGGCGGCCCTCACGTCCGTGGACGCGGCACCTGCCGCGTGGCGGCGGTCAGCGCTTCTTCGTGATCAGGCCGACGATCCACAGGAGGATGCACGCGCCGACGATGGCGGTGAAGAAGGTCGCCCACCAGTTGCCCTTGCCGAGTTCGATGCCGACGCCCGGGACGAGGCCGAGCAGCCAGCCGCCGACGAAGGCGCCGATGACGCCGACGATGACGTTGAGCACGAGCCCCATCTGGGCGTCGGTGCCCATGATCTTCGACCCGATCCAGCCGGCGATGCCGCCGACGATGATCCACATGATGAAAGTCATGATTCAGGACCTTTCGTTCACGGTCCCGCGGCGGTGCGCGCGGACCTGTTCGGTTCTTCCGGGCGATGCCCGGAGCACATCGCCGTCAAGTATAGGGTGACCGGCGTTCATCCGGATTACGGACGCCTAACGTTTCGGCCAAGTGTGCGCCAACGGCGACCATGCGTCGTCACCGGTGCATCCCTCGGCCCCGGCGGCCCCGGCGCCCCGCGCCGGCGCGTTCGCCGTGCGGGGCCGCGGAGTCAGTTCGGGAGGGTGTCCGGACGGACGACCATCATCGGGCACGGCGCAGCCTGCAGCAGGGCGCGCGACGTGGAGCCGAGCAGCATGCCCTTGAAGCCGCCGCGGCCGTGGGAGCCGACGACGAGGAGCTGGGCGC
>JAEWGK010000226.1 GCA_023388385.1 Actinomycetes bacterium
CGGCCGTGGCCGCGAGCTCCGCCAGCCGCTGGTGGTGGCGCACGAGCGTGACCAGGGTCTCGGCGTCGTCACGGCTCATGCCGGCCTTCACCGCCCAGTCCGCGGTCTCGTCGGCGCCGATCTCCGCATGCGGCCCCGGCGCTCCCTTGCCCAGGTCATGGCGCACCGCGGCGAGGAGCAGCAGGTCGGGGCGCGAGACCTCCGTCAGGCGGCTCCGCGCCTCCGCCAGGACCGTCAGCGTGTGCTCGTCGACGGTGCTCACGTGGGTGCGCTCGCGCGGCATGAGTGCGCGGACGCGATCCCATTCCGGTACCAGCGGCGTCCACATCCCGTGGCGGTCGAGCTGCCGGATGACGTCGGCATCGCCGGCCAGCACCGTGATGAAGTCCTCGAACGCTGACGACGGACACGGCTTCGGCAGCGGCGGGCACTGCTCCAGGCGGCGCCACGTCGACTCCGACACCGGCATGCCGGTCCGCGCGGCCGACGCCGCGACCCGCAGCGGCAGGCCCGGGTCGTCCAGGCGCGCGCCTCGGGCGAGGGCCACCTGGCCGTCGTGGTCGACGACGCCCTCGTCGAGCGGTCGGCGCACCGGACGGCGCAGGGCCGTGCGATGCGGCAGCGCGGCGCGGGCCGTCGACGTGCCGGTGGTCAGGGCCGCGTCGATGTCCCGGGCGGCCTCGGCGATGTCGCGGGACAGCGCGAAGCGGTCGGCGTAGCCGAGGTCGCCGGAGATGATCTCCGCGAACTCCGGGTCCAGGACGTCGCGGGCGCGGCGGGCGGCGACGTGCAGGCGGTACCGCACGTCGAGGATGAGCCGGCGCTGCGCCGACAGATCCGGGGCGTCGGCCAGCTGCGCCACCGCGAAGGCGCGCAGCAGGTCGTGGTCCCGCAGGCCGCCGCGGCCGTGCTTGAGATCCGGACGCGTCATCGCCGTCAGTGAACCGGAGCGGTGCCACCGGGACGCCGCCGCCGCGATGACGTCATCGAAACGCCCCGGCATGCCGCGGCGCCACTGCGCGATGATCTGCGACCGGGTCGACGCGGTCAGCTCCTCGTCGCCGGCGACGTGCGCCAGGTCGAGCAGGGCCAGGAACGCAGTCGGGTCCTTCTCCGCGGTGGCGAGGGTCGCCGCCGGGGTGCGCACGGAGTGGTCCAGGCGAAACGGCGAGTCCCACAGCGGGTACCAGATGGACTCCGCGACCCGGACGACCTCCTCCTTCCCCAGCGACGGGTCGTGCAGGAGCGTCAGATCGAGGTCCGAAAACGGCGTGGATTCGCCTCTCGCCAGCGACCCGGTCGCGGCGAGGGCGAATCCACGTGGGACCTCGATCCCGTCAAGCGCCTCAGAGGGCTCCATCACCGGTCTCTCCGGTGCGCACGCGCACCACGTCGGAGACGTCCGTGACCCAGACCTTGCCGTCGCCGATGGTGCCCGTGCGGGCGGCCTCGACGATGGCCTCGACGGCCGGCTTCACATCGACGTCGGCGACGACGACCTCGAGCTTGATCTTGTCGACGAAGTCCACGGCGTACTCGGCGCCGCGGTAGACCTCGGTGTGGCCCTTCTGCTGGCCGTAGCCGCGGACCTCGGTCACCGTCATGCCGGCGATGCCCTGCTGCTCGAGGGACTCCTTGATGTCGGAGACGGTGAACGGCTTGACGACTGCCGTGATGAGCTTCATGTCTCGTGTTCCTCCTGTGTCGGGGGTGCTGTTCCGGGTTCCGGGTGCCGCGCCGGATATCGTGCCGGAGCGTCCGGTCAGCGGGCCTGGGTCGGAATCGGGGTGGCGTTGTCGTAGGCGGTTTCGCCGTGCTCGGCGGAGTCGATGCCCTTGCGCTCCTCCTCCTCGGAGACGCGCCAGCCCATCGTGGCCTTCAGGGCGAAGGCGATGATGGCGGTGACGACGCCGGTGAAGACGACCGCGACCAGGGCGATGACGATCTGGACGACCAGCAGCTTGAAGCCGTCCGCGCCGCCGCCGGTGAACAGGCCGGAGCCGTCCGCCAGCAGCCCGATGCCGACGGTGCCCCACAGGCCGGCGACCAGGTGGACGCCGACGACGTCGAGGGAGTCGTCGAACTTGAACTTGTACTTCAGGCCGACGCCCAGGCAGGCCAGGATGCCGCCGACGAAGCCGAGGATGATGGAGGTGACCGGGGTCAGCGCACCCGCGGCCGGGGTAATGGCGACCAGGCCGGCGACGATGCCGGAGGCGGCGCCCAGCGAGGTGGCCTTGCCGTCGCGGATGCGCTCCAGCAGCAGCCAGCCGAGCATCGCGGCGGCGGTGGCGACGGTGGTGTTCAGCCAGGCCAGGCCGGCGACGCCGTCGGCCGCGAAGGCGGAGCCTCCGTTGAAGCCGAACCAGCCGAACCACAGGAAGGCCGCGCCGATCATGACCAGCGGCAGGTTGTGCGGGCGGTGGGCCTCGCGCATGAAGCCGAAGGACTTGCCGATGATGAGGGCCAGGACCAGGCCCGCCATGCCCGCGTTGATGTGGACGACGGTGCCGCCCGCGAAGTCGATCGGCGCGATGGCCGCGATGGTCTCGTCGTCCTCGACGATGGTGCCGAACATCATGGCGGCCAGGCCGTTCTCGGAGTGGCTCAGCAGGCCGCCGCCCCACACCATGTGCGCCAGCGGCATGTAGGCGAAGGTGGCCCACAGGGCGGTGAAGACCAGCCAGGTGGAGAACTTCACGCGATTGGCGATGGAGCCCGAGATGAGCGCCGTGGAGATGACGGCGAACGTGAGCTGGAATCCGATGTCGATGACGTTGGCGTAACCGTTGGCGCCCGCGATGTAGTTGCCCTCGCCGTCCGTGACGGCGCCCTTCAGGCCGAACATCTCGAAGGGGTTGGCGAAGATGCCGCCGACGTCCTGGGTGCCGTAGGCCATGGACCATCCCCACAGCACCCAGATGATGGACACGACGCCGAGGGCGCCGAAGGACATCATCATCATGTTCAAGACCGAGCGGCGGCCGGCCATGCCGCCGTAGAAGAAGGCCAGCGCGGGCGTCATCAGCAGCACGAGGGCCGCCGAGACGAGCATCCATGATGCATTGCCCGAGTTGGTGATCATTTCATCCGGTGTCATCGAGTCTCCTCCGGTGGCACCGGGCGCATAGGGGCCGCCCGGTGGGGTCTTATCCTTTGACGCCCCTAAGAATGCCGTCGGCGTGTTTCACGTCATGGGCGCGGAAGGTTACGTGTTCGTCTCCTTTCGTCACGTTTCGACCGCGTAATTGCCGTTTCCTTTTCGCGCGTGTTACGCGCGCTTGTGCCGCATGTTTCGGGGTTTTCTTGAACGTTCCCGAAAGTCGCGGAGCGGACACCGGAGGTGCCGGCCGTCACGTTCCCGGCCAGCTGCCGGCGGCAGCGGCCGGGCCACGGCGCACCTACCGCTTGTCGCCGAGGAGCGCGTCGACGAAGCCCTCGGGTTCGAACGGCGCCAGGTGGTCGGCGCCCTCGCCGAGGCCGACGAGCTTGACCGGCACGCCGAGTTCACGCTGGACCTGGAAGACGATGCCGCCCTTCGCGGTGCCGTCGAGCTTGGTCAACGCGACACCGGTGATGTCGACGACGTCGCGGAAGATGCGCGCCTGCATGATGCCGTTTTGGCCGACGGTGGCGTCGAGGACCAGGATGACCTCGTCGACGGCGGCTTTCTTCTCCACGACGCGCTTGACCTTGTCCAGCTGGTCCATGAGGCCCTTGGACGTGTGCAGGCGACCGGCGGTGTCGATGAGCACGACGTCGGTGCCCTGGTCGACGCCGGTGGCGACGGCATCGTAGGCCACGGAGGCGGGGTCGGCGCCCTCGGCGCCGCGGACGGTGTCCGCGCCGACGCGGCGGCCCCACGTCTCGAGCTGGTCGGCGGCTGCCGCGCGGAACGTGTCGGCGGCGCCGAGCAGCACGGTGTGGCGCTGGGCGACGAGCACGCGCGCGAGCTTGCCGACGGTTGTCGTCTTGCCGGTGCCGTTGACGCCGACGACGAGGATGACGGCGGGCTTGCCCTCGTGGGGCAGCGCTCGGATGGAGCGGTCCATGTCGGGGCCGCATTCCTCGATGAGCACCTCGCGCAGCAGGGCGCGGGCCTCGGCCTCGGAGGAGACGCCTCGGGAGGCGATGCGCTCGCGGAGCTTGTCGACGACGGACATCGTCGATTCGGTGCCCAGGTCGGCCATGATGAGGGTGTCCTCGATCTCCTCCCAGGCGTCCTCGTCGAGGTCGCCGGCGCCGAGGAGGCCGAGCACCGAGTCACCGATGGCGGACTGGGAGCGGGCGAGGCGCCCGCGCAGGCGGCCGAGGCGTCCCTCCGGGCGGTCGATCTCGTCGATCTGCGCCGGGGTTTCCGGAGCCGGGGCGGTGACGGACTCGCCGGCGTCGACGGCCTCCGCGGGTGCGTCGGCGGCCTCGGGAACCGGCTCGGCCTCCGGATGCAGAGCCTGGGACTCCGCCTCGGCGGCGCGGTCCTCCGGTTCGGCGACGACGGGCTCGGTCGGTGCGGCGGCCGGGGTGTCCGCGGCGGGCTCTGCAGGGACGGCTTCCGGATCGACCGGTGCTGGCGGCTCCTCCCCCGCCGGCTCCGCAGCCGCGGGGGCATCGGCTCCGGGGGCAGCGGCGTCACGCGGAACCTCGGGCGCGGGCTCCCCGGCCGGCGCCGGCGGGACCGCCGGCGGGATCACGGGCTTCGCGGGGGCCTCGCCGCCCGCGGCTCCGCGGCCGCCGAGCTCCTGGCCGGGCAGGATCTCCGGCTCCTTCTCCTTCGGCTCGTCCGCGACGGCGGGTCCGGCGGAGAAGCTGAAGCCGCCCTGTGCCTGGTAGTTGCCCGACTTCTCCTCGCGGGTGAGCTCGCGGGGCTCCTCCTTCTTCTCCTCGAAGGAGATGGTGCGGTTCCTGCGCCGCACGGCACCCACGATGAGCAGGAGGACGATGAGGAGGACGACGACGACCGCCGCCAGGATTATCCAGACGTAAGGTTCCATGCCCCACAGTGTGGCAGCACCGGCGGCGCCTGTCAGCAGCACCCTCCGCAGTTTCCGACGTCAGGGCCCCGTTTACCATGTTCCCCATGACCACCCCGACCACCGCCCATCCCCGCCTGGGGGACCTCGTCGACGCGCTGCCGGACGGCGCCGTGCTCACCGATCCGGATCTCGTGGAAACCCAGTCGCGGGACCACACGGATACCATCGCCCCGGGCCACGCCGTCGCCGCGGTGCTGGCCACCTGCGTCGACGACGTCGTCGCGGCGGTGAAGTGGGCGGACGCGAACGACGTGCCCGTCGTCACGCGGGGCGCGGGCTCGGGCCTCGCGGGCGCGTCGACGGCGACCGACGGCTGCCTTGTCCTGTCGGTCTCCAAGATGCGGGACATCGAGATCAACGCCCACGACTTCACCGCGCGCGTCCAGCCCGGCGCCATCACCGCCGACGTCGACGCCGCGGCCGCGGAGCACGGCCTCATGTACGCCCCGGATCCGTCGTCGCTGCGGATGTGCTCCATCGGCGGCAATCTGGCCACCAATGCCGGCGGCCTGCGCTGCGTCAAGTACGGCGTGACCCGCGCCCACGTCCGCGACCTCACCGTCGTCCTGCCCGACGGCCGGGTGCTCAAGACGGGCCACCAGACGGTCAAGGGCGTCTCCGGCCTGGATCTCGTCGGCCTGTTCGTGGGCTCGGAGGGCACACTCGGCGTCATCGTCGAGGCGACGGTTGCGCTGCTGCCCCGCCCGGTCGACGAGCCGACCACCATCCTCGCGGGCTTCGCCGACGTCGGCGCGGCGATGGACGCGGTCGCCGAGGCGATGCGCACGGGCCTGGACCCGGAGCTCATGGAGTTCATGGACCGCAACACGCTGCGCGCCATCGACGACTGGAAGGGCACGGACTACTCCGGCTACGCGGGCCTGCTGCTGGCGCAGGTGCGCGGGGCGGACGGCCCGGAGCGCGGGGCGCGGATGGCGGAGTGCTTCGAGTCGCACGGCGCAGTGGACGTGATGGTCGCGGAGACCCCGGCGGAGTCCGATCAGCTGGTGGAGATCCGCCGCCTGGGCCTGCCCGCCATCGAGCGGATGGGCCACTACCTCACGGAGGACATGTGCGTGCCGCGTTCGGCGCTGTCGACGATGATGCGCCGGGTCGACGAGATCGCCGCCGACCACGGCCTGACCGTCTACACGTGCGCGCACGCCGGCGACGGCAACCTGCACCCGGTTTTCGTGTGGGACGACCGCCCGGCCACCGAAATCCCGCCGGCCGTATGGGCCGCGGCGCAGGAGATGTTCCGCGAGGCTCTGGCGCTCGGTGGCACGCTGACGGGCGAGCACGGCGTCGGCACGCTCAAGCAGCCGTTCCTGGCGGAGGAGCTCGGCGAGGTCGGCGTCGCCGTCCAGCGCGCGGTGAAGGCCGCCCTCGACCCCAAGGGCCTGTTCAACCCGGGCAAGGCGCTGGCGTAACGCTCCGCGGGAGCTCGCGCGGACGCGCACCCCGGCCTGTGCCGCCCGCGGCGGTCTCGCGGCCGGGGAGGCCGTCAGCTGGGACGCTCCTCCGGCGCGACCTCGCCGGCGGCGACGGCGACGGGGTCAGGCGCCGTGCGGGCCTCCGCCGGGCGCATGCGCTGGGAGATGACGCGCGTGACGCCGTCTCCCTGCATGGCGACGCCGTAGAGCACGTTGGCGACGTCCATCGTCGGCTTCTGGTGCGTGATGACGATGAGCTGCGACGTCGAGCGCAGCTCCTCGAGCAGGGCGATGAGGCGGCGCAGGTTGACGTCGTCGAGTGCCGCCTCCACCTCGTCGAGCACGTAGAACGGCGACGGCCGGGCCCGGAAGATGGCCACCAGCATGGCCAGGGCGGTCAGCGACTTCTCGCCGCCGGACAGCAGCGACAGGCGCTTGACCTTCTTGCCCGGGGGCCGTGCCTCCAGCTCGATGCCGGTGGTGAGCATGTCGTCGGGGTCGGTGAGCACCATCCGCCCCTCGCCGCCGGGGAACAGCGTGGCGAAGACGCGGGGGAACTCCGCCTCGACGTCGTGCCACGCCTCGGTGAACAGCCGCAGGATGGTCTCGTCGACCTCGTCGACGACGCCCAGGAGGTCCTTCCGCGCCTGCAGCACATCATCCAGCTGGGCGGACAGGAAGCCATGGCGCTCTTCCATGGCCTTGTACTCCTCGAGCGCCAGCGGGTTGACTCGGCCGAGGGAGCGCAGGTCCTTCTCCGCGCGCCGGCGACGCTCGACCTCGGCGGCGCGGTCGAAGTCCTCGCCCGGCGCATAGTCCGCCAGCAGGTCCTCGACGCCGATGCCGAGCTGATCGACGATCTCCTTCTCCGCCTGGTCGACGCGCAGCTGCGCCTCGGCGCGGGCGATGTCGCCGCGATGGGCGGAATCGGTCAGGCGCGACAGCTGCTGCGCCGCGGCGTTGGCCCGGTCGCGGGCCTGGCCGAGCGCCGCGATGACGGCCTTGCGGGCCTCGTCGCGGGAGTCGCGCTCGGCGGCGGCACGGGTCAGCGCCGTCTCCACGCGGACGGACAGCGCGCCGGCGAGGTCCTCGACGGCGGCGGCGCGGTCGCGGGC
>JAEWGK010000253.1 GCA_023388385.1 Actinomycetes bacterium
CGAGACGACCCCGGACACCCCGGAGAAGGAGTCCTGAGATGACCGACAGCCGCACCGCCCCCGCGTGGACCGACCACGCCATCGGCTGGCACGTGTACCCGCTGGGGTTCACGGGTGCGCCGATCCACGATCGCCAGGCGGCGGGCGCGCCCGTGGACGGGGACTTCCCGACCCGCCTGGACCACCTGACCGCGTGGCTGGACTACATCCGCGAGCTGGGCCTCAACGTCCTGCAGCTGGGCCCGGTGTTCCAGTCGTCGACCCACGGCTACGACACGACCGACTTCTTCGCCGTCGACGACCGCCTGGGCGACGACGGGGCCTTCGACCGGCTCATCGCGGCCGCCCACGAGCGCGGCATCCGCGTGCTGCTCGACGGGGTGTTCAACCACGTCGGCCGGCAGCACCCGGCGGTGCAGGAGGCGCTCGGCGACGCGGACTCCGGCGCCGCCCGCCTCTTCGCCATCGAGCGCGGCGAGGATGGCCCGAAGCTCCCCGTGTTCGAGGGCCACGACGCCCTGGTGGAGCTCGACCACGGCTCCGGCGCGGTGAAGGACCTGGTCCGCGATGTCATGCTGCACTGGCTGCGCCGCGGCGCCGACGGCTGGCGGCTCGACGCCGCCTACTCCGTCGATCCGGCGTTCTGGGCCTGCGTGCTGCCGCAGGTCCGGGAGGAGTTCCCCGACGCGTTCATCTACGGCGAGGTCATCCACGGCGACTACCCGGACATCGTGGCGAAGTCCGGCATGGACTCCGTCACCGAGTACGAGCTGTGGAAGGCGACGTGGTCGTCGCTGAAGGAGGGCAACTTCTACGAGCTGGAGTGGACGCTGCGCCGCCACAACGGCTTCCTGGAGTCCTTCCGCCCGGTCACCTTCGTCGGCAACCACGACGTCACGCGCATCGCCACCCAGGTTGGCGCGGAGAAGTCCGTGCTCGCCCTGGCGGTGCTCATGACCCTCGGCGGCGTGCCGCTCGTCTACTACGGCGACGAGCAGGGCTACACCGGCGTGAAGAAGGAGGACTGGGGCGGCGACGACGAGATTCGCCCGGTGTTCCCGGCCTCGCCTGGCGATCTGTCGGACCTCGGCGAGCGGATCGAGCGCGCCCACCGCGGGCTCATCGGCCTGCGCCGCCGTCACCCGTGGCTGCGCGACGCGACGGCGCAGGTCGCCGACATCGACAACCTGCGGCTCGTCTACAACGTCGAGGGGCATGACGACGACGGAGCCTTCCGACAGCTCAACGTCGAGCTGGACATGACCGACGCGAAGGCCCCGTGGGTCGTCATCCGCGAGCACGGCGAGGAGGTCTACCGCTTCCCGGACGCGTGACGACGACGCCCGGCCCGTGCATGCGCGACGCCCCCGGCGCACCGGCCCCGTTCGGGGAGGTGCGCCGGGGGCGCCGTCGCGGGATGCCCGGCCGGAGCTAGTGGGCCATGCCGTTCCCGGTGGCCGGGGCGGTCGCGGCGCCCGACGGGGAGACCTCGCCGGAGGGGGAGACCTCACCGGACGGATCCGCGGACTCGGAGGGGGCCTCGAAGGTCGGGATCGGGTTCTTCTGGTCCGTCACCTTGATGTCAGAGGGCTGCTCGTGCGGCGGGGGAGAGCAGGCCACCAGGGCGGCGGCGGCGATGGCGGTGGCGGCGGCAAGGCCGGCGAGACGGTGACGCATGGACGAACTCCTTTGCGGGGGCATCACGGGCGTTGGTCGGGATTTCTGCGGATCATCATAGTTGACTCTCAGCCTGCGGCGGGAACCAGTGGGCCGATCGCCCCCGCGCCGAGGCACAGCACGGAACCCGGATCGGCGTCGAGGATTTCCACGCGCAGCAGGCGCCCGCCCCCGTCGATGGCCGCCCACGCCTGGTTGGGGCGTGCCGGGATCTCGGCGACGGCGCCGCCGGCGAGGATCTGATCCGGCGTCGACAGCTCGTTGGGGAACGTCAGCCGCACGGTCATCGGGGACGACGCGATGGTGTTGAGCTCCATGACGTGGTTGCCCAGGAAGATGAGGTCCGACAGCGGCAGGTCCGCCACCGCCCGGCCGGAACCGTCGGCCCGGATCTCGTGGCCGCATTGCGGCACCGGGCCCTGGCCCAGGTGCGACAGCGCCGCGACGCGGGCGTCGACGATGCGTCCCGAGTCGTCGAACATTCTCGGGTGCGGCGTGACGTCGCCGAATTCCGGCCGGTCGCGGACGTCGTGGAGGACCGACGAGTAGAGGTTCGCCGGGTTGGTCACGGGCAGCAGGACCTCGAACGGCACTGGCTGGTCGATGAGCGGCGCCGGATCGGCCGCCGCCTCCGGCAGCTGCTCCATGACGGTCGGCAGCCAGCGCGCCGTCAGATCGCCCTCCCACGCCCGGCGGTACGTCCACGCCGACCACGCCGACGACGCCAGCAGCGCCACGACGACCGCGGCCGCAATCGCCGGGGCCGCCCGGCCCCTGCCAGCTGTCGCGGCCTCCGCGGCACCGTCCTCTCCGCCGTCCAGCGGCACCGCCGGATGCGCCGGAAACATCGCCGCCAGGGCCAGGGCCACCACGAGGGCCGCGTCGCCGTAGTAGTGCAGCGTCTGCGCGAGCGTCCCGGAGGTGTTCTCCCCGGATCGGGCCGTCGTCATCGCCGCGAGCACGACCAGAAGGTACGCGCCGCCGACCAGCGCCGGCGCCCACGCCCGGCGGTTGCGGGCCACCGCCGCGACGCCCAGTCCCGCCAGCACGACGCCGCCGGCGACGGCCAGCGCCGCGGGCGGCTCCGCCCACGCC
>JAEWGK010000271.1 GCA_023388385.1 Actinomycetes bacterium
CGTGACGGCTAGCCCCCGCGCCGGACACCCATCCGGTGCACCAGCCCTTCGGAGAGTCGAGGTCACCGTGAACCCGTTGATCGCAGTCGTGGCCCTTGTAGTCATCGTGCTCGTGGCGCTGGTCGTCGCGGCCTTCATCCGTTTCCGCCTCGTGCGCTCCCGCGGCCTGCCCGTCGCCATGCGTCCGCTGGCCAACGTCGGCGACGGCCACGGGTGGCGCCACGGTGTCCTCGTGTTCTCGAACGACTGCGCGGAGATGTACAAGCTCCGCTCGCTGCGGCCCTCCGCCGATCTCATCATCGACCGCCGCTCCGCGTCCGTGACGTCCCGCCGCGACCCCACCCGGGTCGAGGCGGGATTCTTCGTTCCCGGCACTCACGTCATCGGCATTGCCGATGAGGGCGGCGAGGCGTGGGAATTCGCCGTTGACTCCGGCGGCGACACCGCGCTGGTGGCATGGATCGAGTCCTCGCCGTCCGTGCGCCAGACGCGCAGGCTCCCGTCGGACATGGATCGCCGGTACCGCGAGTTCCGCCGCCGCGGGATGAACCAGGCCTGACGACGGATCCCGTTCGCCCGGGGCCGCGCCGATCGCCCGGGCGCGTCCGGTTAGGGTGGGGGAATGCGCCTCGTCATCGCCCGCTGCACCGTCGACTACGTCGGACGCCTCACCGCCCACCTGCCGGAGGCCCCGCGTCTGCTGCTCGTGAAGGCCGACGGCTCCGTGTCCGTCCACGCCGACGACCGCGCCTACAAGCCCCTGAATTGGATGACCCCGCCGTGCACGCTGCGGGAGAGCCCCATCCTCGACGAATCCGGCGAGGACACCGGCGAGCAGCTGTGGGTCGTGGAGAACAAGAAGGGCGAACAGCTGCGCATCACCGTGACGGAGGTGCTCTCCGACGTCAGCCATGAGCTCGGCGAGGACCCGGGCCTGGTGAAGGACGGAGTCGAGGCCCATCTGCAGGAGCTGCTCGCCGAACACTTCACGACGTTCGGCGCCGGCTGGCAGCTCATCCGCCGCGAGTTCCCCACGGCCATCGGCCCGGTCGATCTGCTGGGCCGGGACGAGGCCGGCGCGGTCGTCGCCGTGGAGGTCAAGCGCCGCGGCGGGATCGACGGCGTCGAGCAGCTGACCCGCTATCTTGAGCTGCTCAACCGCGACGAACTCCTCGCGCCGGTCCGCGGCGTCTTCGCGGCGCAGGAGATCAAGCCCCAGGCCCGGACGCTGGCGGAGGACCGCGGCATCGAATGCGTCGTCGTCGACTACGAGGCGCTGCGCGGTGCCGATTCGGGCGAGCTGAGGCTCTTCTGATGCCCCGCCGGAACCGGCGCGGGGGCGGAGGCGGGAGCGGCCGGGGGCGCGGGCGGAGGTCCGGCGGCGCGCAGCCCCGGCCGTTGCCGGCGTTCGGCTCGAGCTTCTCCGCGACCCGGGTGGAGGCGGGTCCCGGCCGACTCTCGGCGGAGGAGTTCAACGTCCGCGACATCACCGCCGGGCAGGCGCGGAAGTGGTACCGGTGCCCGGGCTGCGATCAGGAGATTCCGCCCGGCGTCGCCCACGTCGTCGCCTGGCCGGTCGACTATGGCGGACGTGCCGACGATCGCCGCCACTGGCACCGCAACTGCTGGCGCAAACGCTCGGATCGGGGAGTCCACCGCCGCCGCTGATCCGCGCCGCCGCCGGACGGCGCAAGGTGGGCGTCGTCACGCGCGAACGGAACGTGGGGGTGTCCGCATGTGGACATGCGTACCCGTCCATGCGCCCGTTTCGCCGTCCGGGTTCTTCCGTCCGGGGAGATCCGCGGGGTATCCTGTACCCGACGGTTCCGGACACCCGGCATACGCCCGGAGGGGGCTGAGGGGACGGACCCGCCGGGGTCCGAACCCGGCCCCGGTACGCATGCGTCGGCGCCCCGGGACCCGGGTGCGCCGCGGACGAAAGGGGAGACCGTGGCGGGCGACGTCGCGACAACCTCGCAGAGAATCCTCGACGGCGTGGGCGGGGCCGCAAACATCGCCTCCGTGACCCATTGCGCGACCCGGTTGCGCTTCCACCTGCACGACGCCTCGCTGGCGGACCGCGACGCCATCGACGCGGACCCGAAGGTCCTCGGCGTCGTGCCGCAGGGCGCCGACGGCCTGCAGGTCATCATGGGCGGGGACGTCGGCAATTACCATCAGGCCCTCATGGCGCTGCCGGAGATGCGCGCCCGCGAGGAGGGCGGCGCCCCCGTGAGGGCCGCTGGCGCCGGGGAAAAGAAGGAGTACGGCGGCATCCGCGGCCGCATCGGCTGGGTCGACTACTGCTTCGAGTTCCTGTCGGACACATTCCGGCCGATCCTGTGGGCGCTGCTCGGCGCCTCGCTCATCATCACGCTGCTGGTGCTGGCGGACACGTTCGGCATCCAGGACTTCACCCCGCCGGAGGGCGAGACCCTGCCGCCGACGTGGCAGTTCCTCCACGCGATGTGGAGGTCGGTGTTCTACTTCCTGCCGATCATGGTCGGCGCCACCGCCGCCCGGAAGCTCGGCGCGAACGAGTGGGTCGGCGCGGCCATCCCGGCGGCGCTGCTGACGCCGGAGTTCCTCGCCCTGAAGGAGACGGCCGACGTCACGCAGGGCGCGGCCGAGGGCGTCGACATCTACACCGCCCACGTGTTCGGGCTGCCGCTGGTGCTCAACGACTACGCGGGGCAGGTCTTCCCGCCGCTGTTCGCCGCGGTGGTCCTGTACTTCGTGGAGAAGGGCCTGAAGAAGATCATCCCGGGCGCCATCCAGATGGTGTTCGTGCCGTTCTTCTCGCTGCTCATCATGATCCCGGTGACGGCGTTCATCGTCGGCCCGTTCGGCATCGGCGTCGGCAACGGCATCTCGCAGGGCCTGCTGGCCATCAACGAGTTCAACCCGTTCATCCTGGCCATCGTCGTTCCGCTCATCTACCCGTTCATGGTGCCGCTGGGCCTGCACTGGCCGCTGAACGCCATCATGATCCAGAACATCGCGGTGCTCGGCTACGACTTCATCCAGGGCCCGATGGGCGCGTGGAACTTCGCGTGCTTCGGCGTCATCACCGGCGTGACCGTCATCTCCATGAAGGAGAAGGACCGCTCCATGCGACAGGTCGCCTCCGGCGGCATGTTCGCGGGCCTGCTCGGCGGCATCTCGGAGCCGTCGCTGTACGGCGTGCTGCTGCGCTTCCGCAACTCCTACGCGCGACTGCTGCCGGGCTGCCTCGCCGGCGGCGTCGTCATGGGCCTCTTCGACGTGAAGGCCAACGCGTTCGTCTTCACGTCGCTGCTCACCATCCCGGCGTTTGATCCGATGGGCGGCTACGCCATCGGCATCGCCGTCGCGTTCGTCACCTCCATGCTGCTGGTCGTGTTCTTCGACTACCGCTCCCCGGCGGAGAAGGCCGAGGCCCGCGAGCGCATCGCCCGCGAGAACGCCGCCGCGTCCGTCGAACCGGAGCCCGCGCTCGTCACCGCGGGTGCGCCGTCGTCAACAGTCGTGCGTGACGACGCCCCCGGCTCCGGCTCCTCCGCCGCGGCGGGCGCGGTCGGTGCGGCCGACCGCACGGAGGCCGGCTCCGCCGCCGCCCCGTCCGCCGACGACCCCGCCGCCAAGCCCGATACCGTGTTGCTGGCCCCGATGTCCGGCCGGGTCGTCCCGCTGGAGGACGTGCCGGACGCGGCCTTCGCCTCGGGGGCGGTCGGCCGCGGCGTGGCCATCGACCCGGACGGCGACGTCGTCGTCGCGCCGGCCGACGGCAAGGTCGTGGTGACCTTCCCGACCGGCCACGCCGTGGGCATGAAGCTGGACGACGGCGCGCAGATCCTCGTCCACATCGGCATCGACACCGTCTCGATGGACGGCGAAGGCTTCGAGTTCCTGGTGAAGAAGGGCGACCGCGTCACCGCCGGCCAGCCGCTGGTGCGTTTCGACCGCGCCGCCATCGAGGCCGCCGGACACCCGGCCGTCACCCCGGTGCTGGTGACGAACCACAGGAAGTTCGCCTCCGTCGAGGCAATCCCCGCGGGCGACCGGGTGGAGGCCGGCGACGAGCTGCTCCGGGCCGTCCCGAAGCCGCCGAAGCCGAAGGCCCCGTCGGCCGACGCCTCGTAGGCCCGGACGACCCGGGCACGTCGGACGCCGATGCGTGCGCCGGCTGGGGGAGCGGCGGTCTACTTCGCGGGCTCGACCAGCTCCAGCAGGACGCCGCCGGCGTCCTTCGGGTGGATGAAATTGATGCGGGAGCCCGCGGTGCCGCGCTTCGGCTGCGGGTAGAGCACGCGCGTGCCGACGGACGCCAGGTGCTCCATCAGCGCGTCGATGTCGGTGACGCGCACAGCGTACTGCTGCAGGCCCGGGCCCTTTTTGTCGATGAACTTGGCGATTGTCGACTCCGCGTTCAGCGGGGCCAGCAGCTGGACCATCGCGCCGTTTTCCGGCATGTTCTTCGGGCCGACCATCGACTCGCGGACGCCCTGCTCCTCGTTGGTCTCCGTATGGTGGGCGACCCAGCCGAGGGACTCGCGGTAGAACTCCAGGGCGGCGTCCAGATCCGGCACGGCGACGCCGACGTGGTCGACGTGGGTCACGTACTCGTGGGGGACGGGGGTGTTTTCAGCTTCGCTCATGTGCCCGATCCTAGGCGCGGACCCGACGTCCGGACCTGGATCGTGCCCCCGCGCAAGCACGAACGGGGGTGGCGGGACGGCGGAGCCGCGGCGACGGCGCGCATGACGGGGGCGCGGTTACGATGAACCCCATGATCGTCGCATTCTCCGTCGCCCCCGCGACCGCGGACGCCGACGCCGGGATGTCCGAGGCCGTCGCCGAGGCCGTCCGCGTCGTCCGCGACTCCGGGCTGCCGAACGAGACCAACGCCATGTTCACGCTCGTCGAGGGCGAGTGGGAGGAGGTCATGGACGTCGTCAAGCGCGCCACCGAGGCGGTGTCGAAGGTCTCCCCGCGCACCTCCCTGGTGCTCAAGGCCGACATCCGACCCGGTTACACCGGGCAGCTGGCGGCCAAGGTCGAGCGCGTCGAGGCGCATCTGGCCGACCGGGACTGACGGAGCCCGCGCGCGGGGCGACGGCTCCCGTGGCGCGGATGCAACGCGAACGAACGACACCGAGGAGGAACGGACCACCCCATGACCCACTCGCACGGACACAGCCACTCGCACGGGCACTCCCACGGCCATTCGCACGGGCCCGGGCACCGAGAATGCTCGACGCCCCCGCCGCCTCCCGGCACCGTCGACCTGGAGGAGATGAAGCGCCGGGCGGAGGCCGAGGCCGCCCGCAAGGCCGAGATCGAGCGCGCCACCGGTGACCAGGGCGACGGCATCCCGCCGGTCGTCGACGTCACCGCGGAGAACCTCGAGGCCGAGGTCGTCATCCGCTCCGAGCAGGTCCCCGTCGTCGTGCTCGTCGGCTCCCCGGGCGACCCGGGCTCGGCGCGCATGCGGACTACGCTGGAGACGATGGTCCGCGACGCGGGCCTGCACTGGCTGCTCGGCTGGGTCGACGCCGACGCGCATCCGGCCGTCGCCCGCGCCTTCGGCATCCAGGGACTCCCGTCCGTCATCGCCGTGGCCGGCGGCGGGCCCATCGGCCAGTTCGCCGGGGAGCAGACCCGCGACTTCCTGGAACAGTGGATCGGTCAGGTCCTCGAGGCCACCCGCGGCCGTCTGCGCGGCCTGCCGCCGGGCACCACGATGGCCGGCGAGGGCGGCACCGGCGGCGGCGAGCCGGAGCCTGCGCCCGTCACCGACGACCCGCGCCTGGCCGAGGCCGAGGAGAAGCTCAACGAGGGCGATTTCGACGGCGCCGTCGCCGTCTACGACGCCATCCTGGAGTCCGAGCCGGCGAACACCCAGTTGAAGCTCGCCCGCACGAACGTGGCGTTCCTGGCCCGTGCTGGGCGCATCGACAAGTCCGCCGATCCGGTCGGCCGCGCCGACGCGGACCCGAAGGACGTCGATCTGGCGCTCGACGCCGCTGACGTCGAAATGCTCATCGGGGACCCGACGGCGTCGCTGGACCGCCTGCTGGCCCTGCTGCCGACCGTCTTCGGCGACGACCGGGAGCGGGTCAAGGCCCGTCTGCTCGACCTGCTGGCGATGATCGATCCGGCCGACCCGGTCGCCCTCGCAGCCCGCCGCCGGATGGCGAGTGCCCTGTTCTAGGAGACACCGTCGGCGGCGGTTCCGGCGGCACCACCGCATTCGCCGGGGACGGCTGTGCGGTGGCGGAGGACACGGGACGTCCGGGAGATCACCGTTCGGAGAAGAAGAACCCGAACGCGATCACGATAACGATGACGGGCGCGAGGAGCGACAGCAGCGCGGCGAGGAACAGGTCATACGCTCTGTGCGTGATGGCGAGCCGGCAGTTGAGCCCGACGATCGCCACGAAGAGAATCCCGAAGACGATGAGGGAGGGCGTCCACCACTCCCGGGACACTAACCAGAACAGGTAGCCGAGGATGAATGCGACGACGGTGGTGCTCCATCCGATGCGCCGCGCCTTACCGGGATTGGGGGGGCGATGAGGAGGGGTGCATGGTTTTCTCCTTCGGGTATCGGACCTTGCAGCAGCCTTCGTGACTTTGGGGACAATACTACTGCGGGATCTCGCGAGGCCGATAACGAGGAGGACAAAGGTTAAGCGTGAAATGAAAACGATGCTGGACGGCAGTCCCTGGCCCTGAACCGGGAGCAGGGGAGGGGGGGGAGTCATGCCCCCCACGTCGGCCTAACCTCCCGACAGCGGCAGCCCGTCGGGCGCCATGAGGTACCACGCCGAACCCATCGCGATGACCATGAACGCCGCCACAGCCAGCGTCATCGCAACCTGCCAGACGACATGCCGCCGCCGGAACCAGTCCGCTGCGCCGTCGAAGCGGCGTGCGGCCGCGAGCACGACGCCGCGGACGCGGCGCACCTCCAGCGACAGCACCGCCAGGGACGTGAAGATGAGCAGCCACCCCGGCGCCGGCGTCGGCAGGATGATGATCCCGGTGACGAGGAGCACCGCGCCGATGATGA
>JAEWGK010000064.1 GCA_023388385.1 Actinomycetes bacterium
ATCGCGCGTGTCCGCGCGCGATACGACCACCATCCCCGGTGGCCCCACGAACCCGCGAGGCGGGCTCACGGGGCATCCGGCACGGGCGGGTCGCCGGCGCCACCGGCCCTGTCCCGGTACCAAGGAGGAAACATGGCCCCCAAGAAGAAGCTCTCGGCCATCATCAAGCTGCAGATCCAGGCCGGCCAGGCCAACCCGGCCCCGCCGGTCGGCCCGGCGCTGGGCGCCCACGGCGTCAACATCATGGAGTTCTGCAAGGCCTACAACGCGGCCACCGAGAACCAGCGCGGCAACGTCATCCCGGTGGAGATCAGCGTCTACGAGGACCGCTCCTTCACCTTCAAGCTGAAGACCCCGCCGGCCGCGAAGCTGCTGCTGAAGGCCGCCGGCCTGCAGAAGGGCTCCGGCGTGCCGCACACCAACAAGGTCGGCACCGTCACGATGGACCAGTGCCGCGAGATCGCCGAGCAGAAGAAGCCGGACCTCAACGCCAACGACATCGAGGCCGGCGCCCGCATCATCGCCGGCACCGCCCGCTCCATGGGCATCGTCGTCGAGGGCGAGTAGCCCCCGGCACCCACTCCCGTGGCAGGGCCCGCTCTGGCCCGCACCACCACACCTCCACCGACACGGATTGGAACACCGACATGAGCAAGAACTCGAAGGCCTACCGCGCCGCCGCCGAGAAGATCGACGCCGGCCGCATCTACTCCCCGCTGGAGGCCGTGGCCCTGGCGAAGGAGACCTCGTCCAAGAACACGGACTCCTCGATCGACGTCGCCATCCGCCTGGGCGTCGACCCGCGCAAGGCTGACCAGCTGGTCCGCGGCACCGTCTCCCTGCCGAACGGCACGGGCAAGACCGTCCGCGTCGTCGTCTTCGCCGCCGGCGAGAACGCGACGAAGGCCGAGGAGGCCGGCGCCGACATGGTCGGCACCGACGAGCTGATCGAGAAGATCACCGGCGGCTGGACCGACTTCGACGCCGCGATCGCCACCCCGGACCAGATGGCCAAGGTCGGCCGCGTCGCCCGCATCCTCGGCCCCCGCGGCCTGATGCCGAACCCGAAGTCGGGCACCGTCACCACCGACGTCGCGAAGGCCGTCCAGGACATCAAGGGCGGCAAGATCTCCTTCCGCGTCGACAAGGCCGCCAACCTGCACGCCCTCATCGGCAAGGCCTCCTTCTCCGAGAAGGCCCTCGCCGAGAACTACGGCGCGCTGATCGACGAGCTGCTGCGCATCAAGCCGTCCGCGGCCAAGGGCAAGTACCTCAAGAAGATCACCGTCTCCGCGACGAACGGCCCGGGCATCCCGGTCGACACCACCGTCGTGAAGAACTTCGCCGGCGAGGACGCGGCCCAGGCCTAGTCCCCCCAGCCGCACCACGGCCCCGCACCCGCCCCGGGTGCGGGGCCGTGGCGCGTGACGGCGATGAGGGCGCCGATGGCCGAGCCCACGGCCGCGATTTGGAGGGTGGGCCGGGCATGGTCTAAGGTGGCTCGCGAAGTTTGACCGGCCGCCGTGCGCGGCCGGAAAGGTTTCACCGAAGACCGTCGGTCATCCCCTTCAGGGGGATCGAAGGTTCCCGGCCGCCGCCGGGACGGCCCACGCAGGAGACACCGAAGCAACGACCCCGCTCTCCGTGGGGTGGTCGCCCCGTGCTCCCTGCACGGGGCCTTTCACATGAAGGGCCCCGGGCGGACCAGGCAAAAAAGTTTCAGGAAGGAGGCGAGAGTACAGCCATGGCAGTCAACGCCGAGAAGAAGGCCGCGGTCGCGGCCCTGAAGAAGGAATTCGACGAGTCCAACGCCACCGTGCTCACCGAGTACCGCGGCATGTCCGTTGCGGAGATCACCGAGCTCCGGCGGGCGCTGGGCGCCGACGTGAAGTACTCCGTCGCCAAGAACACCATGATCAAGCTCGCCGCTGCCGAGGCGGGCGTCGAGGGTCTGGATGCTCACCTGGAGGGCCCCACCGCCATCGCCTTCATCAAGGGCGAGGCCGTGGACGCCGCCAAGGCGATCAAGAAGTTCGCCGGTGACAACAAGAAGCTCGTGATCAAGGGCGGCCATGTGGACGGTGCGGCGATCGACGCCGCGCAGTTCGAGGCCCTCGCGGACATGGACAACCGCGAGACCACGCTGGCCAAGCTGGCCGGTGCCTTCAATGGCGTTCTGGCGAACGTTGCCGGCCTGCTCGACGCTCCGACCTCCTCGGTCGCCCGCCTCGCCGCGGCGCTCGAGGAGAAGAAGCAGTAGCAGGACCGGGTCTACCCGCACCCCGCACCCCAACCTTTCCCCGCGGCGCACACCGCCGCGGACCCCGACCCACAGGAGAGAACAATGGCGAAGTACACCACCGAGGAGCTGCTCGAGGCGTTCAAGGAGATGACGCTGGTCGAGCTCACCGAGTTCAAGAAGGCCTTCGAGGACGAGTTCGACGTCACCGCCGCCGCCCCGGTCGCCGTCGCCGCCGCCGGCGCCGCCGGTGGCGAGGCCGCCGCCGCCGAGGAGAAGGACGAGTTCGACGTCGTCCTGGAGGATGCCGGCGCCAAGAAGATCGGCGTCATCAAGGCCGTCCGCGAGATCGTCTCCGGCCTGGGCCTGAAGGAGGCCAAGGAGCTCGTCGAGTCCGCTCCGAAGGCCATCCTCGAGGGCGCGTCCAAGGACGACGCCGAGGCCGCCAAGACCAAGCTGGAGGAGGCCGGCGCCTCCGTGTCCCTCAAGTAAGGGCCGCACCAGCGCACGACGACGCCCCGTCCGGCATGCACCGCATGCCCGGCGGGGCGTCGCCGATCCCGGGGCGGGGTAGCCTGGGGCCATGCTGCCCCGATCCCGCGTCGCCGCGATTCTGCTCACGGGTCTCGGCACGGCCCTGCTCGCCGCCGGCCTCCTCCTGCCCCGGTCGATCTCATCGGAGCCAGCGCTGCCGGCCTCGCTGCCGCACACGACCCTGGTCATGCTCGACGACGCCGGGGTCTCGACTCGGATTCTGCCCGATGGCACGCGCGAGGAGGTCGACTCCCCGCTGCGCCGCCAGTTCCACGCCGAGTTCATCCCGCCGGCGGACGACGGGGTGCAGTCGATGCGCGTCGGTTCCTCCCTCACCCGCGGTGACGGGGAGCTCGTCTCCGCCCTGGTGTGGACGTTCACCGTCGACAGGCTCACGGGCCTGCCCACCGGCCCTGCGCAGCTGTCGACGCAGCCCGTCGACGTCGACCAGCAGATCGACATGGGCGGATCCTGGGTGAAGTTCCCCGCCGGCGCGGAGGAGCGCACCTACCCCGTCTTCGACGAGCAGATGCGCGGGCCCGTCGACGCCGTCTTCGTCGGGGACGAGGACCGCAACGGCACGCGGATCCTGCACTACCGCCAGGAGATCCCGGATGCGAACCTCGCGCAGCGCTACGACGCGATTGACTCGACGTACGACGTCGACGGCAAGCGCGGCTTCCTGCACTACTCGGGCACCCGCGACTGGTGGGTCGAGCCGCGCTCCGGCCTCGTCGTCGACCTTGCGGAGGACACGGAGACGTGGTGGGAGACCGCGGACGGGGAGCGCCTGGCGACGCAGGAGCGGTTCGCCGGCACGATGCCGCGCGAGGTGACGGACGCGCAGATGGCGCAGGCCGCCGATATCGCCGACACGCCCGCCACGCGTCCCTGGGGGATCGCGCTCGTCGTCATCGGTGCTATCGTTGCCGTGGCCGGCGCGGCGGGGGTGCTGCGCCCCGGACGACGGGGGGACCGCGACGGGGAGTGATCGGCCCAGCCCCGCGACCGCGGGTGGACACGACGGTGCAACTGCTATATCATGAGCTGTTGCGCTGGAATTAGTCATGCCGTAGAGTGACCGGATCCGCGCCACGGGGGGATCCCCGCGGCAGTTCGGACTCGGTTGACCTGCGAAGATGGGCATGTTCCGGCAGACCCAACGCTAAACCGAGCGGAGGGGGGCCGCACCGCCAGCCGGCCGCCCCGCCGCGTGAGGTGCTGGAAGGACGCATCTTGGCAGTCTCCCGCCAGACCAAGGCCGTGGCCGACATCCCCGGAGCTTCGAAGAGGTACTCGTTCGCGAAGATCGGCGAGCCCATCGCCGTCCCCGGACTCCTCGACCTGCAGCGCGAGTCGTTCGCGTGGCTCGTCGGCACGCCCGAGTGGCGCGCCCGCCGCGCGGAGGAGCTCGGCGAGGACGCGGTGGTGACCAGCGGCCTCGAGGACATCCTCGAGGAGCTGTCCCCGATCGAGGACTACTCCCAGAAGATGTCCCTGACGCTGTCCGACCCGTGGTTCGACTCCGTGAAGAACTCGGTCGACGAGTGCAAGGACAAGGACATCAACTACTCGGCGCCGCTGTACGTCACCGCCGAGTTCGTCAACCGGGAGACCGGCGAGATCAAGTCCCAGACCGTCTTCATCGGCGATTTCCCGATGATGACGGACAAGGGCACGTTCATCGTCAACGGCACCGAGCGCGTCGTCGTCTCCCAGCTCGTGCGCTCCCCGGGCGTCTACTTCGACGAGACCATCGACAAGTCCACCGAGCGCCCGCTGCACGCCGTCAAGATCATTCCGTCGCGCGGCGCGTGGCTCGAGTTCGACGTCGACAAGCGGGACACCGTCGGCGTCCGCATCGACCGCAAGCGCCGCCAGCCGGTCACCGTGCTGCTGAAGGCGCTGGGCTGGACCACCGAGGAGATCAAGGAGCGCTTCGGCTTCTCCGAGATCATGATGTCGACGCTGGAGAACGACGGCGTCGCCAACACCGACGAGGCGCTGCTGGAGATCTACCGCAAGCAGCGCCCGGGCGAGCCGCCGACGCGCGAGTCCGCGCAGGCCCTGCTGGAGAACAACTTCTTCAAGGCCAAGCGCTACGACCTGGCCAAGGTCGGCCGCTACAAGGTCAACCGCAAGCTCGGCCTCGGCTCCTCCCTCGCCGGCGTCGGCGAGATGACGCTGACCGAGGAGGACATCGCCACCACCATCGAGTACCTGGTGCGCCTCCACGCCGGCGAGAAGACCATGGTCTCCCCGGACGGCCGCGAGGTTCCGGTCGAGGTCGACGACATCGACCACTTCGGCAACCGTCGCCTGCGCACCGTCGGCGAGCTCATCCAGAACCAGGTCCGCGTCGGCCTGTCCCGCATGGAGCGCGTCGTCCGCGAGCGCATGACCACGCAGGACGTCGAGTCGATCCAGCCGACCACGCTGATCAACGTGCGCCCGGTCTCCGCGGCGATCCGCGAGTTCTTCGGCACGTCCCAGCTGTCGCAGTTCATGGACCAGAACAACTCCCTCTCCGGCCTGACCCACAAGCGCCGTCTGTCGGCGCTGGGCCCGGGCGGCCTGTCGCGCGAGCGCGCCGGCCTGGAGGTCCGCGACGTCCACCCGTCGCACTACGGCCGCATGTGCCCGATCGAGACGCCGGAGGGCCCGAACATCGGCCTGATCGGCTCGCTGTCGGTGTACGCCCGCGTCAACCCGTTCGGCTTCATCGAGACCCCGTACCGCCGCGTCGTCGACGGCCAGGTCACCGACGACGTCGACTACCTGACCGCGGACGAGGAGGACCGTTACGTCGTCGCGCAGGCGAACTCGCCGATCGACGCCGACGGCCGCTTCGTTCACGAGACGATGTCCGTGCGCATCAAGGGCGGCGACGTCGAGGTCGTCAACGCCTCCGAGGTCGACTACATGGACGTCTCCCCGCGCCAGATGGTGTCGGTGGCGACCGCCATGATCCCGTTCCTCGAGCACGACGACGCCAACCGCGCCCTCATGGGCGCGAACATGCAGCGCCAGGCCGTGCCGCTGCTGCGCTCCGAGGCGCCGTTCGTCGGCACCGGCATGGAGCAGCGCGCCGCCTATGACGCCGGCGATCTCATCATCGCCCCGTGCGACGCCGTGGTGGAGTCCGTGTCCGCCGACTTCATCACCCTGATGGACGACGACGGGCAGCGCCACACCTTCCTGCTGCGCAAGTTCGAGCGCACCAACCACGGCACCTGCTACAACCAGAAGCCGCTGGTGAACGTCGGCGATCGCGTCGAGGCCGGCCAGGTGCTGGCCGACGGGCCGGGCACCGACAACGGCGAGATGGCGCTCGGCCGCAACCTGCTGGTCGCCTTCATGCCGTGGGAGGGCCACAACTACGAGGACGCCATCATCCTCAACCAGCGGATGGTGGAGGAGGACATCCTCACCTCGATCCACATCGAGGAGCACGAGATCGACGCCCGCGACACCAAGCTGGGCCCGGAGGAGATCACCCGGGACATCCCCAACGTGGGCGACGACATGAAGAAGGACCTCGACGAGCGCGGCATCGTCCGCATCGGCGCCGACGTTCGCGACGGCGACATCCTCGTCGGCAAGGTCACCCCGAAGGGCGAGACCGAGCTGACCCCGGAGGAGCGCCTGCTGCGCGCCATCTTCGGGGAGAAGGCCCGCGAGGTCCGCGACACGTCCATGCGCGTGCCCCACGGCGAGTCCGGCAAGGTCATCGGCGTCCGCGTCTTCTCGCGTGACGACGAGGACGATCTGGCCCCGGGCGTCAACGAGATGATCCGCGTCTACGTCGCCCAGAAGCGCAAGATCCAGGACGGCGACAAGATGGCCGGCCGCCACGGCAACAAGGGCGTCATCGGCAAGATCCTCCCGCAGGAGGACATGCCGTTCCTGCCCGACGGCACCCCGGTCGACATCATCCTGAACACGCACGGCGTGCCCCGCCGAATGAACATCGGCCAGGTCCTCGAGGTGCACCTCGGCTGGCTGGCGAAGGCCGGCTGGGCCATCGAGGGCGATCCGGAGTGGGCCTCGCGTCTGCCGGAGGAGCTGCGGGACGTCCCGGCCGACTCCCTCGTCGCCACCCCGGTGTTCGACGGCGCGGAGAACGAGGAGCTCGCCGGTCTGCTGGCCAGCGCCCGCCCGAACCGCGACGGCGAGGTCATGGTCAACGCCGACGGCAAGGCCACGCTGTTCGACGGCCGCTCGGGCGAGAAGTTCCCGTTCCCGGTGTCCGTGGGCTACATGTACATGCTCAAGCTGCACCACCTGGTGGACGAGAAGATCCACGCCCGCTCCACCGGCCCGTACTCGATGATCACGCAGCAGCCGCTGGGCGGCAAGGCCCAGTTCGGCGGCCAGCGCTTCGGCGAGATGGAGGTGTGGGCCATGCAGGCGTACGGCGCCGCCTACACCCTGCAGGAGCTGCTGACCATCAAGTCCGACGACGTCGTCGGGCGCGTGAAGGTGTACGAGGCCATCGTCAAGGGCGACAACATCCCCGACCCGGGCATCCCGGAGTCGTTCAAGGTCCTCCTCAAGGAGCTTCAGTCGCTGTGCCTGAACGTCGAGGTGCTCTCCGCCGACGGCATCCCGGTGGACCTCGGGTCCACGGACGACGACGAGCTGGATCACGCCACGGCCTCCCTGGGCATCAACCTGTCCCGCGACGAGCGCGCCGACGCCGACTCGGCCTAGCGCGCACCGCGGCGACCACGCCACACGCAGAACACGAACACGCGAACACGCACGGAACACCCCCGCGGCCGGCGGGGGGAAAGGGAATGACAGGTGCTCGACGTCAACAACTTCGATGAGCTCCGCATCGGGCTCGCCACCGCGGACGACATCCGCAACTGGTCGTACGGCGAGGTGAAGAAGCCGGAGACCATCAACTACCGCACCCTCAAGCCGGAGAAGGACGGCCTCTTCTGCGAGCGCATCTTCGGCCCGACCCGCGACTGGGAGTGCGCCTGCGGCAAGTACAAGCGCGTCCGTTTCAAGGGCATCATCTGCGAGCGCTGCGGCGTTGAGGTGACCAAGTCCAAGGTCCGCCGCGAGCGGATGGGCCACATCGAGCTGGCCGCGCCGGTCACCCACATCTGGTACTTCAAGGGCGTCCCGTCTCGCCTGGGCTACCTGCTCGACATCGCGCCGAAGGATCTGGAGAAGATCATCTACTTCGCCGCGAACATCATCACCTCCGTCGACGAGGAGGCGCGCCACAACGACCTCACGACGCTCGAGGCCGACATGCTCGTCGACAAGAAGGAGGTCGAGAACGACCGCGACGAGGAGATCGCCGAGCGTGCGGCCATGCTCGAGGAGGACCTCGCCGAGCTCGAGGCCGCCGGCGCGAAGGCCGACGCCCGCAAGAAGGTGCAGAACGCGGCCGACCGCGAGATGCGCCACATCCGCGAGCGCGCCCAGCGCGAGCTGGATCGCCTCGACGAGATCTGGAACACCTTCGTCAAGCTCGAGCCGAAGCAGATGATCATCGACGAGGGCATCTACACCGAGCTCGTCGACCGCTACGAGGACTACTTCACCGGCGGCATGGGCGCGGAGGCCATCCAGACCCTCATCCGCAACTTCGACCTCGAGCGGGAGGCGGAGCTGCTCAACGAGACGATCCGCGACGGCAAGGGCCAGAAGCGCGTCCGCGCGCTCAAGCGCCTCAAGGTCGTCGCCGCGTTCCTGCAGTCCGGCAACGACCCGGCCGCGATGGTGCTCGACTGCATCCCGGTGATCCCGCCGGAGTTGCGCCCGATGGTCCAGCTCGACGGCGGCCGCTTCGCGACGTCCGACCTCAATGACCTGTACCGCCGCGTCATCAACCGCAACAACCGGCTCAAGCGCATGATCGACCTCGGTGCGCCCGAGATCATCGTCAACAACGAGAAGCGGATGCTGCAGGAGTCCGTCGACGCGCTGTTCGACAACGGTCGCCGCGGCCGCCCGGTCACCGGCCCGGGCAACCGCCCGCTGAAGTCCCTGTCCGACCTGCTCAAGGGCAAGCAGGGCCGCTTCCGCCAGAACCTGCTGGGCAAGCGCGTCGACTACTCGGGCCGTTCCGTCATCATCGTCGGCCCGCAGCTGAAGCTGCACCAGTGCGGTCTGCCGAAGCTCATGGCGCTGGAGCTGTTCAAGCCCTTCGTCATGAAGGAGCTCGTCGCCAAGGAGTACGCGCAGAACATCAAGTCGGCCAAGCGCGCCGTCGAGCGCCAGCGCCCGGAGGTCTGGGACGTCCTCGAGGACGTCATCACCGGCCACCCGGTGCTGCTCAACCGTGCGCCGACCCTGCACCGCCTGGGCATCCAGGCGTTCGAGCCGGTCCTCGTCGAGGGCAAGGCCATCCAGCTCCACCCGCTGGCGTGTGAGGCCTTCAACGCCGACTTCGACGGCGACCAGATGGCCGTCCACCTTCCGCTGTCCGCGGAGGCGCAGGCGGAGGCCCGCATCCTCATGCTGTCCTCCAACAACATTCTGTCGCCGGCGTCCGGCAAGCCGCTGGCCATGCCGCGACTGGACATGGTCACGGGCCTGTACTTCCTGACGCTGGAGAAGCCGGAGCTGCCGGGCGCCCACAAGGAGGCGTCCGAGGACCAGCCGGAGCAGGGCATCTACTCGTCCCCGGCCGAGGCCATCATGGCCATGGACCGCGGCGCCATCAGCCTGCAGTCCCCGATCAAGGTCCGCATCTCGCACCTCCGCCCGCCGGCGGACGTCGAGGCGGAGCAGTTCCCGGACGGCTGGAACAAGGGCGACACCTGGCTGGCGTCCACCACGCTGGGCCGCGTCATGTTCAACGACCTGCTGCCGTGGAACTACCCGTACGTCGAGGGCGTCATGGCCAAGAAGCCGCAGGCGGCCATCATCAACGATCTCGCGGCGAAGTACCCGATGATCACGGTCGCGCAGACCGTCGACAAGCTGAAGGACGCGGGCTTCTACTGGGCGACGCGCTCCGGCGTGACCATCGCCATGTCCGACGTGCTCGTCCTCCCGAACAAGCGGGAGATCCTCGACGAGTACGAGCAGAAGGCCAACGCCATCGAGAAGAAGTTCCGCCGCGGCAAGCTGGCCAAGCAGGAGCGCCACGACGCCCTGGTCACGCTGTGGAAGGACGCCACCTCGAAGGTCGGCACCATGGTCGAGCAGCTGTACCCGGACGACAACCCGATCCCGATGATCGTGAAGTCCGGCGCGGCCGGCAACATGGGCCAGATCCACTCGCTGGCCGGCATGAAGGGCATGGTCACGAACCCGCGCGGCGAGTACATCACGCGCCCGATCAAGACCTCCTTCCGCGAGGGCCTGTCCGTCCTGGAGTACTTCAACAACTCCCACGGCTCCCGCAAGGGCCTGGCCGACACCGCACTCCGCACCGCGGACTCGGGCTACCTGACCCGACGCCTCGTCGACGTGGCGCAGGACGTCATCGTCCGCGAGGAGGACTGCGGCACGACGAAGGGCGTCACCGTCACCATCGCCGAGGAGGTCCTCGACGCGACGGGCCAGCCGACCGGCGCGCTGCGGCGCGCGAAGCACGTGGAGACCTCCGCGCTCGCCCGCTACACCGCGGCGGACGCCGTCGACGCCGACGGCAACGTCGTCGTCCCGGCGGGCACCGACCTGCACGACGAGCACATCACCGCCCTTCTCGAGGCCGGCATCCGCTCCGTCAAGGTCCGCTCCGTCATGACCTGCGAGACCCGCACGGGCGTCTGCGCGACCTGCTACGGCCGCTCGATGGCGACCGGCAAGATGGTGGACATCGGCGAGGCCGTCGGCATCGTCGCCGCCCAGTCCATCGGCGAGCCGGGCACCCAGCTGACCATGCGCACGTTCCACTCCGGCGGCGTCGGCGGTGACATCACCGGCGGTCTGCCGCGAGTCCAGGAGCTGTTCGAGGCCCGCGTGCCGAAGAACGTCGCCCCGCTGGCCAAGGCGGCCGGCCGGGTGCGCCTGGAGGAGGACGACCACTTCTGGACGCTCACGATCGTGCCGGACGACGGCGCGGACGAGGACGTCTACGAGGGCCTGTCCAAGCGCCAGGGCCTGGCGTCCATCGTCGTCGACGGCGTGGAGCGGACCATCCGCGACGGCGATCACGTCGAGAAGGGCCAGCAGCTGGCCAAGGGTGCGGCGGACCCGCACGAGGTGCTGGCCGTCCGCGGCCGCCGCGGCGTCGAGCGCCACCTGATCGAGGAGGTGCAGTCCGTGTACCGCGACCAGGGCGTCGCCATCCACGACAAGCACATCGAGATCATCGTGCGCCAGATGCTGCGCCGCGCCACCGTCATCGACGCGGGCGACACCGACTTCCTGCCGGGCGTCCTGTACGACGACAACGAGGTGCGCGCCGCGTCGAAGAAGGCCATCGCCGAGGGAGGCCGCCCCGCGCAGTCCCGCCTGGAGCTCATGGGCATCACGAAGGCGTCCCTGGCGACGGAGTCGTGGCTGTCCGCCGCGTCCTTCCAGGAGACGACCCGCGTGCTCACCGACGCCGCGATCAACAAGCGCTCCGATCAGCTCATCGGCCTGAAGGAGAACGTGATCATCGGCAAGCTCATCCCGGCCGGCACGGGCATCTCCCGCTACCGCAACATCGCGGTGGAGCCGACTGAGGAGGCCGCACGCCAGGCGTCCGCGACGTTCTCCACGTACGGCGAGGGCATCTACGTCGACGAGGACGCCTACATCGAGCCGACCGGCGCCGCCGTCCCGCTCGACGACATCGCCACGTTCGAGGAGCACCGCTAGCAGGTTCCCGACGACGGGCGTGACGACGGCCCCCGCACCGCGGTCTTCGACCGGTGCGGGGGCCGTCGCCCTCCGGGTAGATTCGGGCCCATGAGCGGTACCGGACATCTCAGGGCGGGCGACGAGGAGCGGCGGCGAACCGCGGACGCGTTGCAGGCGGCGCTCGAGGAGGGGCGGATCACCCTCGGCGAATTCGACGAGCGGTCGGGCGCGGCGTGGGCCGCCGTGACCGTCGGCGAGCTCCGCGGCCTGCTGGATGACCTGGTCCCCGACGCCGAGGCCGTCGTCGAGGCCCGGCTTCCGGCGGAGCGCGCCGCCGTGGGCCCGGCACGGGAGGCCGCGGTCTCGGGCGACGGCGGAGGCTCCGGGTGGGCCGTCGGCGTCCTCGGCGGCTCCGAGCGCCGCGGCACCTGGCTGTGCGCCCCGAAGACCCGCGCCGTCGGCGTGCTCGGCGGTGTGGATCTGGACTTCACCGAGGCTCGCTTGGAGAGCGCCGAGACGACGGTCGTCGCCGTGGCGGTGCTTGGGGGAGTGGATATCGCCGTACCGGAGACCTGGCGCATCCACGTCGACGACATGGCGCTGCTCGGTGGCGTCGAGGTCGCGGACGACCCCGGGGTGACGGTGCGGCAGCGGGACGTGTCCGCGGACGCCCCCGTGCTGCGGATCCAGGCTGTCGGCGTCCTCGGCGGCGTCGAGATCACGAGGGTGCCCGTGGATGGGGCCGGCGGGAGTCGGTGAGCGGTCCCGCGACCAGGGGGGTTTGGTTCCCGCGAGGGGCGTGGGATACCCTGTTCAACTAGTCCCACATGAGATGGGAACCTTGCGACATCACCCGGTAGGCCAGCGAGAGCGGCTGACTGGGTTTCGCGCGTTCAAAAGCGGTCCGATCCGGGCCGATTCCGCGCGACGCACGGGAGAACAAGCAATACGAGAACCAGACGCGCCCGCGGGCACGAAGGCATCGCATGAGACGCCGCCGTGGGCCGGAGAAACCGAAGGACGGTTCATGCCCACTATCCAGCAGCTGGTCCGCAAGGGCCGCCACGACAAGAAGACGGCGACGTCGACCGCCGCGCTGAAGGGCTCGCCCCAGCGCCGCGGCGTGTGCACCCGCGTGTACACCACCACCCCGAAGAAGCCGAACTCCGCCCTGCGCAAGGTCGCGCGTGTTCGCCTGACCTCCGGCATCGAGGTTTCCGCCTACATCCCGGGCGAGGGCCACAACCTGCAGGAGCACTCCATGGTGCTCGTGCGCGGCGGCCGAGTGAAGGATCTGCCGGGCGTCCGCTACAAGATCATCCGCGGCTCCCTGGACACCCAGGGCGTCAAGGACCGCAAGCAGGCCCGTTCCCGCTACGGCGCGAAGAAGGAGAAGTAAGACATGCCTCGTAAGGGTCCCGCCCCCAAGCGTCCCGTCGTCAACGATCCGGTCTACGGCTCCCCGCTGGTCACGCAGCTGATCAACAAGGTGCTGCTGGACGGCAAGAAGTCCACCGCCGAGCGCATCGTCTACGGCGCCCTCGAGCTCACCCGCGAGAAGACCGGCACCGACCCGGTGCTGACCCTCAAGCGCGCGATCGAGAACGTCAAGCCGGCCCTCGAGGTCCGCTCCCGTCGCGTCGGCGGCGCCACCTACCAGGTGCCGGTCGAGGTCCGCCCGGGCCGCTCCGTCACCCTGGCCCTGCGCTGGCTGCTCATGTTCTCCCGCCAGCGTCGCGAGAACACGATGATCGAGCGCCTCGCCAACGAGATCCTCGACGCCTCCAACGGCCTCGGCGCGTCCGTCAAGCGCCGCGAGGACACCCACAAGATGGCCGAGGCCAACCGCGCCTTCGCCCACTACCGCTGGTAGTGCCCTGCGCTGCGGGCCCTGTGCGATGGCCCGCCGCGCACCCGGCGAGCCCCCGCGCCCGATCGGTGGCAAGATAGACCAAGCAACGCAACTGCGGTGGTCGTCGGCCGTGGCCGCGGCACAGACGCCATCCGACCCAACCGAAGGATTGAGGGAACCTAGTGGCTGAAGGTGCACTTCCCGTCAAGAAGGACCTGAAGAAGGTCCGCAACATCGGCATCATGGCGCACATCGACGCCGGCAAGACGACGACGACCGAGCGCATCCTGTTCTACACGGGCATCAACCGCAAGGTCGGCGAGACGCACGACGGCGCCTCCACGACCGACTGGATGGAGCAGGAGAAGGAGCGCGGCATCACCATCACCTCCGCCGCGGTCACCTGCTTCTGGAACGACAACCAGATCAACATCATCGACACCCCCGGCCACGTCGACTTCACCGTCGAGGTCGAGCGCTCCCTGCGCGTCCTCGACGGCGCCGTCGCGGTCTTCGACGGCAAGGAGGGCGTCGAGCCCCAGTCCGAGCAGGTGTGGCGCCAGGCCGCCAAGTACGACGTCCCCCGCATCTGCTTCGTCAACAAGATGGACAAGCTGGGCGCGGACTTCGAGTACACCGTCGGCACCATCGTCGACCGCCTCGGCGCCAAGCCGCTGGTCATGCAGTACCCGATCGGCGCGGAGGACAACTTCGACGGCGTCATCGATCTGCTGGAGATGAAGGCCCTCACCTGGCGCGGCGTCACCGAGATCGGCACCGAGGCCACTGTCGAGGAGATCCCGGCCGAGCTCCAGGACAAGGCCGACGAGTACCGCGAGAAGCTCATCGAGACCGTCGCGGAGTCCGACGAGGAGCTCATGGAGAAGTACTTCGGCGGCGAAGAGCTGACGATGGACGAGATCAAGGGCGCCATCCGCAAGATGGTCATCAACTCCGAGATCTACCCGGTCTACTGCGGCTCCGCGTACAAGAACAAGGGCATCCAGCCCCTGCTCGACGCCGTCGTCGACTACCTGCCGACGCCGCTCGACATCGGCGAGGTCCACGGCCACAAGATGGGCGACGAAGAGGTCGACATGACCCGCAAGCCGTCCAAGGACGAGCCGTTCTCCGCCCTGGCCTTCAAGATCGCCGCGCACCCGTTCTTCGGCACGCTGACGTTCGTCCGCGTCTACTCCGGCCGCGTCGAGCCGGGCGCCCAGGTCCTGAACTCCACCAAGGACCACAAGGAGCGCGTCGGCAAGCTCTTCCAGATGCACGCGAACAAGGAGAACCCGGTCGAGGAGGCCGTCGCGGGCAACATCTACGCGTTCATCGGCCTGAAGAACACCACCACGGGCGACACCCTGTGCGACCAGGCGCACCCGATCGTCCTGGAGTCCATGTCCTTCCCGGACCCGGTGATCTCCGTCGCCATCGAGCCGAAGTCGAAGGCCGACCAGGAGAAGCTGGGCACCGCCATCCAGCGCCTCGCGGCCGAGGATCCGACCTTCACCGTCCGCCTGGACGAGGAGACCGGCCAGACCGTCATCGGCGGCATGGGCGAGCTCCACCTCGACGTCCTGGTCGACCGCATGAAGCGTGAGTTCAAGGTCGAGGCCAACGTCGGCGCCCCGCAGGTCGCCTACCGCGAGACCATCCGCAAGCCGGTCGAGAAGTACGAGTACACCCACAAGAAGCAGACGGGTGGTTCCGGCCAGTTCGCCAAGGTCATCGTCTCCCTGGAGCCGTACAACCCGGATCCGGAGACGCTGGAGGAGGGCGAGTCCGCCACCTACCTGTTCGCCAACGAGGTCACCGGCGGCCGCGTCCCGAAGGAGTACATCCCCTCCGTCGACGCCGGCATCCAGGACGCGATGCAGTACGGCGCGCTGGCCGGCTTCCCGCTGGTCAACATCAAGGCCACTCTGCTGGACGGCCAGTACCACGAGGTCGACTCCTCCGAGATGGCGTTCAAGGTCGCCGGTTCCATGGCCCTCAAGGAGGCCGTGCAGAAGGCGAAGCCGGTCCTGCTCGAGCCGATGATGGCCGTCGAGGTCATCACCCCCGAGGAGTACATGGGCGAGGTCATCGGCGACATCAACTCCCGCCGCGGCCAGGTCAACTCCATGGAGGACCGCGCGGGCGTCAAGGCCGTCAAGGCCTCGGTGCCGCTGTCCGAGATGTTCGGCTACGTCGGTGACCTGCGCTCCAAGACGCAGGGCCGCGCCAACTACTCGATGTTCTTCGAGAAGTACGCCGAGGTCCCGACCAACGTGGCCCAGGAGATCATCGCCGAGCGCACCGGCAACTAGTCTCCGCCCCCGTCCGTCCCGGCACCGCCGCCGGGGCGGCCGGCTGTGGCCCGCGGACGGCCCCGTTCATCCGGGGCCGCCGCCGCGGCCCGCAGGCCGGCCGTTGCACGGGGAGGCTCCCACGAGTGGGGGCGTCCCGGAATCCGGGGTCAGCGGGGCGGGTTGTGGTTTGTGAACCGACCCGCCGCGCGCCTAGTATTGTGTAACTGGCACAGTGAAAGAACACTGTCCATCGACCGCGCCGGATCGCGCCACCATGTGGTCCGGGCCTCCGGGAGATGGGCGACCACAACCTGTGGCTGCGAAAGTCGTGGCCACCTAGACCTCCAGGAGGACTAACAGTGGCGAAGGCGAAGTTCGAGCGTACGAAGCCGCACGTCAACATCGGCACCATCGGTCACGTCGACCACGGCAAGACCACCACCACCGCCGCCATCACCAAGGTGCTCGCCGATGAGTACCCGGAGCTGAACCAGGCCTTCGCCTTCGACGCCATCGACAAGGCGCCGGAGGAGAAGGAGCGCGGCATCACCATCAACGTCTCCCACGTTGAGTACCAGACGGAGAAGCGCCACTACGCTCACGTCGATGCCCCGGGCCACGCGGACTACATCAAGAACATGATCACCGGTGCCGCCCAGATGGACGGCGCCATCCTGGTCGTGGCCGCCACCGACGGCCCGATGCCGCAGACCCGCGAGCACGTCCTCCTGGCCCGCCAGGTCGGCGTCCCGTACATCCTGGTCGCTCTGAACAAGTGCGACATGGTCGACGACGAGGAGATCATCGAGCTCGTCGAGATGGAGGTCCGCGAGCTCCTCGCCGAGCAGGACTACGACGAGGACGCCCCGATTGTCCACATCTCCGCGCTGAAGGCCCTCGAGGGCGACCCGGAGTGGACCAAGTCCATCGTCGAGCTCATGCAGGCCTGCGACGAGAACATCCCGGATCCGGTCCGCGAGACCGACAAGCCGTTCCTGATGCCGATCGAGGACATCTTCACCATCACCGGCCGCGGCACCGTCGCCACCGGTCGCGTCGAGCGCGGCACCCTGAACGTCAACGACGAGGTCGAGATCCTGGGCATCCGCGAGAAGTCCCAGAAGACCACCGTCACCGGCATCGAGATGTTCCGCAAGCTGCTGGACTCCGCCGAGGCCGGCGACAACTGCGGTCTGCTCCTCCGCGGCGTCAAGCGCGAGGACATCGAGCGTGGCCAGATCATCGCCAAGCCGGGCGCCTACACCCCGCACACCGAGTTCGAGGGCTCCGTCTACATCCTGTCCAAGGACGAGGGCGGCCGCCACACCCCGTTCTTCGACAACTACCGCCCGCAGTTCTACTTCCGCACCACCGACGTCACCGGCGTCGTCAAGCTGCCGGAGGGCACCGAGATGGTTATGCCGGGCGACAACGTCGACATGGCCGTCACCCTGATTCAGCCGGTCGCGATGGACGAGGGCCTGCGCTTCGCCATCCGCGAGGGCGGCCGCACCGTCGGCGCCGGCCGCGTCACCAAGATCGTCAAGTAACGACGACCTCGGTACCGGGCACTGCCTGAACGACGGCCCACGCCCCGCCTCCCGCTCCGGGAGGCGGGGCGTTCTCCGTGTCCGGGAGCGGGTGCGGACCAGGGGCAGGTCGCCACGCGTCCGGGCATGCGGAAGGGCCCCGCACCGTGCGACGGTGCGGGGCCCTGCGCGTGTCCGTGGAGGCTAGGACTGGGAGTCGACGTGCAAGAGGAATCGCACGCCGGTGTCGTGGCCGTGGTCGATGGCGTCGGCCAGGTCCGCGGCGGTCTGCGAGCACTCCTCGAGAATCGGCCCGAGGTGGGCGTCGTTGGCGATGTTCACCGTGAACGTCATGGTCTCCGTGCCCCGGTCGACCTCCGCGCGGGAGCTCGCCCGGCGGACGCCCGGCAGCCGCTCGAGGTGGTCGGCGGCGCCGGAGGCGACGGTGCCGAGGGTGTAGCGGAGTTCGCCGGTCTCGTCGGACTCCGCGTCGACGACGGTCTCCGGCCGGCGCAGCCGCGCATTGGCGGCGATGAACCAGATGGCCAGGAGCAGGGCGACGACGGCGACGCCGACGAGCACCCAGATGAACCAGTCGTTGCCGGACCAGCGGCCGATGACTGTCGGGTCGATGTCCCGCGCACGTTCGGCGACGGGGTCGACGTCGAACGCCAGCAGCAGGGCACCGGCGCCACCCGCGATGAGCAGGATGGCGAGGATCAGGACGATGATGCGGTCAAGTGCCGCGGTGGCAGTGCTCATCGGGCGTCCACCTCCCTGTCGGCGGCGGGTTCGGAGTCGCGGTTCGCGGTGACGCGGACGACGACGGCGGGCGGCTCGGCCAGCGATTCGGCGACCACGGGCTCGACGGCGCGGGCGATGCGGTCGCGGAGTTCCTCGGCGCTGGCGCCGCCCCCGCGGACGGTCAGCGTGATGCGCTTTCGCGTGGCGGAGGTGCCGACGGAGATGACGCCGGGGACCTCCCGCGCCGCGCGGGAGACCAGGCGGGCGACGTCCACGGGGCGCAGCCACGCGGAGGCGGCGGAGTTGGCCCGCAGGTGCGTCGTCCGGCGCGGCTTCAGCGCGGCGAACAGGAGCAGCAGGCCGACCACGACGGCGACGACGCCGACGAAGACGAGCCACGGGTTCCAGTCCGTGGCCGTCGCCCAGTCGAGGGCGGAGGCGGAGAGCTCCGTGCCCTGCACGGTGCCGGTGCGGACCAGGATGTCCCAGATGGCCACGCCCGCGAGGGCGAGCAGCAGCAGGGCCACGAGGTAGACCAGGCCGCGGGCGGCCGGGGCTGCCTTCGGGGTCCGGGCCTTCTCCGCGGTGGCGGAGATGGCCCGGTCACGGGCGACGTCGAGGTTGCCGGTCTCGGCGGCGCCGGAGTGGACGGCGGGTCCGTCGTCCGGAACGGGACGCGCGGTGACGTCGGTCATTGGCGGCCCTCCTTCCGTCGGGTGCGGGCCGGCAGACCGGAGCCGGGCACGACGACCGGGGCGGTCACGCGCACGGCGGGAGCCTGCGGGCGGATGACGCGGGGCCGGGGCACTGCCGGCGTAATCGGCGCCGCGGAGGATCGCACGACCGGGGTGACGGGCGCGCGATCCGGCACGGCGGGCCGGATGACCGAGGTGCTGCCCCGCGGGGTGAGGACGTCGCGCATGCGGGGGCCGTGCGGCGTCGGGATGAGCTTGAGGGGGCGCGGCTCCGGGGCCTCGGGGACGATGGCGCGCCCTCGGGAGACGACGCGCACCTCGACCGGGTCACGGGGCTCCGGCGCCTCCACGTGCGTGACCCGGTCCGCGGCGGAGCCTACAACCTGGACGTCGACGGTCTGCCGCGACGCGGGGGCCGTGACGCGGCGGGGTTCCGGCGCATCCGGGACGGCGGGGGAACGCACCTCGCCGCCGTGCAGCAGCCCGGACGGGACCACGCGAACCGGCTGGAGGGCCGGCGGCTCAAGCGTCGCCGGATCGAG
>JAEWGK010000191.1 GCA_023388385.1 Actinomycetes bacterium
TCGTGCGCTTCCGCCCCGGCCCGCCTACGCGATCTCGATGCGCGCGCCGAGGTGCTCCGCGTGCTCGAGCTGCGCGATCCAGCCGCGGTCACCTGGGCGGATGCGGATGGTCGGGCGGTGCGACAGCGCGACGCCGCCCGGGGCCTCGCGGGTGCCGGAGCGGGCCTCGTAGCGCTGGCGGCTGATGTGGCCGGCCTCGACGAGCTTGTCGACGGAGCCGTTGACGGCCAGCTCCTCCCGGGCGGAGGCCAGCAGCTTCAGCGCCTCGTCGAGGGCGTCGAGGACGGCCGCGGAGTTGTTCTCGCACATCGCGCGGACCAGGTGCGGGGCGGTGCCGGCGACGCGGGTGCCGTCGCGGAAGGAGCCGGCGGCCAGCGACAGGGTCAGCACGCCGCCGGAGTCGCCGACGACGGCCAGCGCCTCCGCCAGCAGGTGCGGCAGATGGGAGATGCGCGCCACGGCGCGGTCGTGGTGGCGGGCGCGGGCGGCGATGACCTCCGAGCCGACGGCGACGCCGAGCTCCACGACGGCGCGGAACACGGCCCGCCATTCGGGGGAGGTCTTGCGGCCGGCGCGGCGCTCGTCGTCGGCGTGGTCGTAGCAGACGACCCACGGGGCGCCGTCGAACAGGCCGGTGAACGTGGCGTCCCAGCCGGACTCCGCGGTACCCGCCATCGGGTGGGCGCCGACGTAGCGCTCCTGCATGCCGCGGGCGAGGATCTCGTCGTAGACGGCCTGCTTCACGCTGACGACGTCGGTGAGGCCGCACGTCGGCGCGAACTCCTTGACGGCGTCGAGCATCGCGGGCACGGCGGGCATGGGCACGCCGATGACGACGAGCGCGCCCTCCTCCTCCGCGCGCCGCAGCGTGGCGACGAGGTCGTCGGAGACGTCGAAGCCCTCCTGCGCCGCGCGGTTGACCGCGCCGGAGGAGCGGTTCCAGCCGAAGACGGTCCCGCCGGCCGCCGCGACGTCGCGCATGAGACAGCCGCCGATGAGTCCCAGGCCGAGGATGCAGGTCGGGGTCGAGGGCGCGTGAGTGCTCATCTGCCAAGCATGGCACAGCCGCGCTAACGTTGTGCGGCATGAACGACGACTTCGGGGATGACCGCGACGACGACCGCTCCTACGCCGTCGCCGTGGCGCTCGGCGACGCTGGCTGGACCGTCTCCGAGCTGCCCGACGAGGCCCTCGACGACCTGGACGTGGCGGTGTCGGCGACCCGTCGGCTGCGGGCCGAGCGGGCGTCCTTCGCCATGCTCAACGTCGACGACGACTACTTCATCCTGCTGCGCCCCGTCCCCGGCGCCGTCCGCGCGGTGCTGTCCGACGCGACCGCCGCGGTGACCGACGACATCGCCGCCGACGTCCTGGACGAGATCGACGTCGACGCCCCGGACATCGACGAGGATGAGCTCGACGACATCGACGCGTGGCCGGAGGGCGACCTGGCGCTGCTGGCCGACGTCGGCATGCCGGAGGACATGCTCGCCGTCATCTGCGAGGACCAGTCGCTGTGGGCGTGCGAGCAGCTCCACGCCATCGCCGATCACCTGGGCTTCGCCGACGAGCTGGCGGAGGTCACCGGCGTGGACGTCGACGACCTCGACGGCTGATGGGTGCGGGGGAGCCGGCCGGCGCGTCCGCCGCGGGAGCATCCGCCCGCGCGCTGCCGGTCCAGGCGCGGGTCGCGGCTGACGAGGCGTGGATGCGCCGTGCCATGGCCGTCGCCGCGCGCACGCCGGAGGGGGACGTGCCGGTCGGTGCCGTCGTCGTCGACGCGGACGGCCGGGTGCTGGCGGAGGCCGCCAACCGTCGCGAGGCCGACGCCGACCCGATGGCCCACGCGGAGGTCCTGGCCATCCGGGAGGCCGCCCTCGCCCACGGCGACGGCTGGCGCCTGGAGGACTGCACCCTCTACGTCACCCTCGAACCCTGCGTCATGTGCGCCGGCGCCGCCGTGATGGCGCGCGTGGGGCGCATCGTCTTCGGCGCGTGGTCCCCGAAAACGGGGGCGTGCGGCTCCATCGCCGACGTCGTCCGCGACCCGGCGCACCCCTTCACTCCCGAGGTGGCCGGCGGGGTGCTGGCCGGCGAGTGCGCCGGCCTCCTGCCGGCGTTCTTCGGCCGCCGACGCTGACGGGGCGCGGTGGGCGTCCGTCACGATCCGGCATCGGCCGGGGATCGGTTGGGTGGCCGACTGTGGCGCCCCGTGCGGGACGGGGCTAGCGTGGAGGCGATAGCACTTCCAACGAAAGGGGCACCACATGAGCGACATTCAGAACAAGGCCGAGGAGCTGGGCGGCAAGGCCAAGGAGGCCGCCGGCGAGGCCACCGGTAACGACGACCTGCAGAACGAGGGCAAGGGCGATCAGCTCAAGTCCCAGATCAAGCAGGGCGTCGAGGATGTCAAGGACAAGGCCACCGAGGCCCTCGGCAAGCTGAAGGGCGACGCGTAGTCCCCTTCCCGATGACGCGCCCCCGCACGACGGCTCCGGCCGTCGGCGGGGGCGCCGCCATGTCCGGGCCAGGGGATTTGTCCGCGCAGACGGGCGTTCGGTAGTCTCACCGGCGGTGGCGTGTCCGAGCGGCCGAAGGTGCTCGCCTCGAAAGCGAGTGTTGGGTAATACCAACCGAGGGTTCAAATCCCTCCGCCACCGCAGCGGCAGGGGCCGGCATCCCAGACGGGATGCCGGCCCCGCTTTCTCGTTGCGGCACGGGCGCCGGGCGATTGCACGGCGAGGGCGATGCCGGTCGTTCCGTAGGGTGGAGGGGACAGGCACGCCGTCCGGGCCCCGCCCGGGGCGACGCGGAGGAAGGGGAGTCGTCATGGCGAAGGCGTTGTTCGCGCTCGGCCGCTGGTCCTACCTGAACAAATGGAAGGTCATCGTCGCGTGGACGATCATCCTCGCGGGCCTCGGCGGCTCGGCCGCCGTCTTCCAGAAGGGCTTCTCGGATCAGTTCGCCATCCCCGACGCCCCGTCGACCGAGGCGTCGGAGCTGCTGGACCGCTCCTTCCCGGGCCAGCCCAACCCCATCGCGCAGATGATGGTCACCGTCGTCTTCCGCGCGCCGGAGGGCCAGACGCTCGCGGACCCGGCGAACAAGGCGGCCGTCGACCGCGTCGTCGGCGCCATCAAGGACGACGTCGGGCAGATGGGGTCCACCCTGCAGCTGGCCAACCCCGTCGACGTGGCACCCGAGATGACGAAGGCCATCGTCGGCGCATCGACCGACATGGGGATGCCGCGCGACGTCGCGGAACGGGACGCCCGGTACCTGTCCGTCCTGTCGGAGGACGGGCGCACCGGCACCGCGTCCTTCACCTTCGACATCGCCGCGCCCGCGGAGCTGACGCCGGAGAACCGGCAGGCGGTGCTCGACGCGATGCAGCTCGGCCGCGACGCGGGCCTCGACGTCGAGGCGATGGGCCCTGGCTTCATGGATGCCGTGGAGATCACGGCGCTGTCGGAGATCATCGGCGTCGTCGTCGCGTTCATCGTGCTCATCGTGACGTTCGGCTCGCTCGTCGCGGCCGGCATGCCGCTGCTCACCGCCATCGTCGGCGTGGCCGTCGGCGCCCTGGGCGTCGTGCTGCTCACCGCCTTCGCGGAGCTGAACACCGTCACCCCGGTCCTCGCGGTCATGATCGGCCTGGCCGTCGGCATCGACTACGCCCTGTTCATCATGGCGCGCTACCGCGCGGAACTGGGCGCCGGCATCTCCCGGCCGGACGCGATGGGCCTGGCCACCGGCACCGCCGGCTCGTCGGTCGTCTTCGCCGGCGCGACGGTGCTCATCGCCCTGGCGGCGCTCGTCGTCGCCCGCATCCCGTTCCTGTCGTGGATGGGCGTCTCCGCCGCGGCGACCGTCGCCGTGGCGGTGCTGATCTCCCTGACGCTGCTGCCGGCCATCCTGGCCCTCGTCGGGCGGAGGGCGTTCGGCGGGGCCATCCCCGGCATCGCCGGCAACCCCCTGAAGGGCCGCCGCCGCCCGCTGCCGCGGGGCAGGACCGCGGGCCGGCGGTGGGTCGAGACCGTCCATCGCGTCCCCGGCCTGTTCCTCGCCGCCGTCGTCATCGGGCTGCTCGCGCTCGCCTTCCCCGCGAAGGACCTGCAGCTGGCGCTGCCGTCGGACTCCACCGCGAACCTGGACACCACCCAGCGCAAGGCCGTGGAGATGATCGCCGAAGGCTTCGGCCCCGGCCGCAACGCCCAGATGATCGCCGTCGTCAACGCCGAGGACGTCGACGCGGACTCGCCCGCCCTGCAGCCGCTCGTCGGCGCGATGGAGGGCATGGGCATCGACCCGGACGAGGCCGCCCCGATGGCCGCGTTCGTCGACGTCCTGGACGCGCTGAAGAACAACGTCGACGTCGCCCACGTCCAGATCGTCGGCCTCAACGAGGCCGGCACGGCGGCGCAGCTGATGATCACGCCGGCGACGGGTCCGCTCGACCCGCGGACATCCCAGATGCTCATGGCCGTCCGCGATCAGCTGGACGTCATCGCCGCGGAGACGGGCGTCACGACGGGCGTCACGGGCCTCGTGCCCATCGAGATGGACGTCACCCAGCAGCTCTCCGACGTCATGCCGCTCTACCTCGGCATCGTCGTCGGCCTGGCCATCATCCTGCTGCTGCTGGTGTTCCGCTCCATCGTGGTGCCGCTGACCGCCGGCCTGGGCTTCCTGCTGTCCGTCGGCGCCGCGTTCGGCGTGACCGTCCTGGTGTGGCAGCAGGGCTTCGGCGGGTTCATCGGCACCCCGGGTCCGCTGGTGTCCTTCATGCCGATCTTCCTCATCGGCGTCACCTTCGGGCTTGCCATGGATTACCAGGTCTTCCTCGTCTCCCGGATGCGCGAGCACTACACGCACAGCGGTGGCCGGCGGAGCGCGTCGTCACGGTTCAACGCGGTGGAGGAGTCCATCGTCGAGGGTTTCTCCCACGGCGCCCGCGTGGTCACCGCCGCGGCGCTCATCATGATCATCGTCTTCTTCGCGTTCATGGGGCAGCCACTGCCGTTCGTGAAGGTCTTCGGCTTCGCGATGGGCGCGATGGTGCTGTTCGACGCGTTCCTCATTCGCATGACGCTCATCCCCGCCTCGATGTTCCTGCTGGGCCGTGCCACGTGGTGGCTGCCCCGCTGGCTGGACCGCATCCTGCCGTCCGTCGACGTCGAGGGCGAGGCCCTGGCGGACCGCCGCCGCGAGCTCGTGCGGCAGACCCGGGAGGAGCGGCGGCAGGCGCGTGACGACGGCGCCCCGGTCGCCGCCGGCGATTCGGATTCCGGCTCCGCCGCGGGCGATAATGCCCCGGACCATGACAACCGAGCCCACGTCCGGGACGGCGCCCGCCACTGCGGCGGCCGCCGCCGCGGGCCGGGCAGCAGGGAGAGCCGCCGATGACCGACCAGAACACGGGCGCCGGGGAGCCGTCGTCACGCGACGGCCGCCGCACATCCGACCCCGCGGTGGGCGACCCGGCGGCGACCGGCTTCGCCGTCGTCGCGCGCGACGACGCGGCGCCGAAGGCCCGCGCGGGCGTGCTGACGACGCCGCATGGGGATGTCGCCACGCCGGCGTTCATCCCCGTCGGCACGAAGGCGACGGTGAAGACGCTGACGCCGGAGCAGATCCGCGGCACGGGCGCCCAGGCGGTGCTGGCGAACGCGTACCACCTGTACCTGCAGCCCGGCGACGGCATCGTGGACGAGGCCGGCGGCCTGTCCCGGTTCATGAACTGGAACGGGCCGACGTTCACCGACTCCGGCGGATTCCAGGTGATGAGCCTCGGCGTCGGGTTCCGCAAGACCCTGGCGATGGACGTCACGGGCCTGCAGAACGACGACGTCGTCGCGCCGGGCAAGCAGCGCAACGCCTTCGTCGACGAGGACGGGGTGACGTTCCGCTCCCACATCGACGGCTCGGAGCACCGCTTCACACCCGAGGTGTCGATGGGCATCCAGCACAACCTCGGCGCCGACGTCATCTTCGCCTTCGATGAGCTGACGACGCTGATGAACACCCGTCCGTACCAGGAGGACTCCGTCGAGCGCACCCGGAGGTGGGCGCAGCGGTGCCTCGAGGAGCACAACCGGCTCACCGACGCGCGCCCCGCACTGCCGCGCCAGCAGCTCTTCGGCGTCGTGCAGGGCGCGCAGTACGAGGACCTGCGGCGCTCCGCCGCCCGCGGCCTCGTGGAGCTGTCCGGCCGCTTCGAGGCGGAGGGCCGCCTGGGCTTCGCCGGCTACGGCGTCGGCGGGGCGCTGGAGAAGCGGAACCTGGGCGAGATCGTCGGCTGGGTCACGGACGAGCTGCCGGAGGACCGGCCGCGGCACCTGCTCGGCATCTCCGAGCCGGACGACGTCTTCGCCGGCGTCGCGGCGGGTGCCGACACCTTCGACTGCGTCGCGCCGACGCGCCTGGCCCGCCGCGGCGGGGTCTACACCCGCGACGGGCGCATCACGCTGACGAACGCCCGGTTCAAGCGGGACTTCGGGCCCATCGACCCGGAGACGCCGTCGTACGCGTCGCTCAACTACTCCCGCGCCTACCTGCACCATCTGCTGAAGGCGAAGGAGTATCTGGCGGGCACGCTGTGCACCATCCACAACGTGTTCTTCATGGTGAAGCTCGTCGACGACATCCGCGCGGCCATCGTGGCCGGGGATTTCGAGGCGTTCCGGGACGAGTTCCTGGGCCGCTACTACGCGGGCGAGGCCGCCCGGCGGGCCCGGGCGAACTAGGCGGCGCCCGGGCGGGCCGGGGCCTCCCAGTAGCCGTCGTGGCGCTTGACCCAGCCGATGGCGGCGTAGGTCGCGGGCAGGCAGACGACCTCGACGGCCGTCTTCCACAGGAAGCCGGCGACGACGTAGTTGAGGAAGTCGCCCCAGGTGGCGATGCCGATGGCGGTCGCCGCGATGGCGCAGAAGATGACCGTGTCGGCGAGCTCGCCGACGACGGTCGAGCCGATGAGCCGCGCCCACAGCGTCCTCTCGCCCGTGCGCCGCTTGATGGCGACGAGCGACCAGGCGTTGAGCAGCTGGCCGACGACGTAGCCTGCGAGGCCCGCGAGGACGAGCTGCGGCACGGTGCCGAGGACGGTCTCGAACGCCTCCTGGTTCGCGTAGAAGGATGCGGCCGGCAGCTGGATGGCGATGAAGAAACACGCCATGGCCAGGGCGAGGATGCCGAATCCGGTCCAGACGGCGCGGCGCGCGGCGCGGAAGCCGTAGCACTCGGAGAGGACGTCGCCGAGGATGTAGCTCAGCGGGAAGAGGAAGAAGGCGCCGTCGGTGACGACGGGCCCGATTTCAACGCCCTTGGTGGCGGTGATGTTGCTGATGATGAGCACGCCGCAGAACACCGCGAGGATCGTCGGGTAGAGGCTGCGGGGAGTGGGGATGTGGCGGGGTTCGGTGATCTCGGCGGGGCGGGGGTTCGCGGGCGTGGGCGGGGCGGCGTGCGCCCCGGCAGCGCCCGGCCCAGGCCCGGGCCGGTTGTCGTTGTCGGTCACCCGGGGAATCGTACAGGTTCCGTGACCGGCCCGGATGGGCTCGGGCGCGCGCCGCTTCCGCTAGTCCGTCGCGAACTCGCCGCGCGGCCGCTCGGGCTGCCGGCGGCCGCGGTCGATGCGCTGGGCCAGCTCCCGGTGGGCCTTGCGCAGGACGGCCGTGACCTCGTCCACGTCGCCGGGATGGCGGTCCTGGAAGACGGCGTGCGCGTCGGACCAGGTGTAGGCGGTGGGGACGAGGTCGCCCTGCAGCCCGGTGAGCGCGTCGACGAGGGTGCGCACGGCCCCGTCGAGCTTCTTCGGCTTCGGCGTCGCGCCGATGATGAGGGCCGGCTTGCGCACCAGGGCGCCCTTGCCCTCGGGCCGCGACAGCCAGTCGATGGCGTTGACCAGCACGGCAGGGGCCGTGTGGTTGTACTCGGGGGTGACGAAGATGACGGAGTCCGCGTCGGCGACGGCCTTCCGCAGCGTCGCGGCGGCCTCCGGCTCCCTGCCGGGGACGTCGAGGTCGGAGTCGTAGAAGGGGACGTCGCGGAGGCCCTCGTAGATGTCGGCGGTGTCGCCGTCGGGCAGGTGCCGCAGGAGCGCCTCGGCGAGGCTGCGGTTCGTGGAACCGGTGTGCAGGGCACCGACCAGGATGATGTGGTGGCTCATGTACTGAGGCTACGTGCCCGGGCCCCGGTGTGACCAGAATAATTTTGCCGGGGGTACGTGACGGCGGGGTCCCCGGCCGGCCGGCTGCCTCCCGATAGGGTGGCGGCATGCCCGACCCCGCCGTGACCGGGCCGCCCCCGCACCCGGGCGACGGCCCCGCAGACCTCGCCGCCCCCGGTCCCGCCGCCGATCCCGGGGCGCGGCCCGCCGCCCGCGTCGTCGGCCGCTACGCGCCGAGCCCGACGGGCGACCTGCACCTGGGCAACCTGCGGACGGCAGCCGTCGCCTGGGCGCTGGCCCGCGGCGCCGGCGGCGGGTTCATCGTGCGGATCGAGGACATCGACCGCCAGCGCTCGCGCCCGGAGTTCGAGGCCCGCCAGCTGGAGGACCTCGCCGCCATCGGCCTGGACTGGGACGGCGAGCCCGTCCGCCAGTCGCAGCGCGGGGAGCTGTACGCGGAGGCCGTCGCGAATCTCCCGACCTACCCGTGCTTCTGCTCGAGGAAGGAGATCCAGGAGGCGGCGTCGGCGCCCCACGCCGCGCCGGGCGCCTACCCGGGCACGTGCCGGAACCTCGCGCCGGAGGAGCGGGAGCGCCGCCGCGCCGAACGCGCGGTGCTGGGCCTGGGACCCGCGACGCGGCTGCGCGCCGACGTCGCGGAGTGGACGGCCCGCGACCTGCTGCACGGCGACGTCGCGGGCATGGTCGACGACTTCGTGCTGCGGCGCGCCGACGGCGCGTGGGCGTACAACCTGGCTGTCGTCGTCGACGACGCGGCGCAGGGGGTCACGCAGGTCACGCGCGGCGACGACCTGCTGTCCAGCGCCCCGCGGCAGGCGCACCTGGCGCACCTGCTGGGGGCGCCGGCACCGGAGTACGTCCACGTCCCGCTGGTGCTCAACGCGGCGGGCCGGCGGCTGGCGAAGCGCGACGGCGCGGTGACGCTGCGCGACGTCGGCCCGGGGGCCGCCCGCCGGTGGATCTGCGCCTCGCTCGGCCTGCCGGACGCGGACGTCGCGGATCTGCCGGGACTGCTCGACGCGGGGTCGATCCCGCGCGACCCGGTGGTGTTTTCCCCTAGCCTGGGGCCATGACGGAGACACGACGGCTGCTCATCGTCCAGCACGCGCCATCCGACCTGCTCGCGAGCCTCGCCGCCGCGGTGGAGGAGGGCGCCCGCGACCCGGAGCTCGCCGCCGCCGCGGCGGAGGCCGGCCATGACCTGGAGGTTCGCGCCCTGTCGCCCCTGGAGGCGACGTCGGAGGACCTGCTGGCCGCCGACGGCGTCATCTGCGGCACCTCGGCGAACTTCGGTTACATCAGCGGCGCGCTCAAGCACTTCTTCGACGTGACGTTCCGCGAATGCCATGAGGCGACGCGCGGCCTGCCGTTCGCGTACTGGATCCGCGGCGGCCACGACGTCACGGGTGCGGTCACCGCGATGGAGTCCATCACCGGCGGCTACGGCTGGTCGCAGGTGGCGGCGCCGGTGACGTTCGTCGGCCCCGCCGACGAGGCCCGGCTCGAGTCGGTGCGGGAGCTCGGCGGCACCGTCGCCGCCCACGCGGCCGGGATGATGGGGAGGTAGGCCGTGACCGACGACGGGGCCGATGCCATGACCTGGATGTTCGACGGAGCGGAGGCGGCCGTCGCACAGCTCTGCGAGCTGTACGACGAGGCGACCGCGGACCTTGTCGCGGAGTACGCGGCGGCGTGCGACGCGGTGCGCGGCGGCCGCGACGATGATCTGCGGCCGGTGCGCCGCTGCTACCCGGAGCTGCGGTTCACGGTGGGGACGCTGGGCCAGGTGGATCCGGCGCTGTCCCATGGCTTCGTGGACCGGCCGGGCGTGTACGGCACGACCGTCGCCCGGCCGGCGCTGTTCCGCCGCTACCTGGAGCGGCAGATCTCCGACCTGCTGGACAACCACGGCGGCGAGGTCGAGGTCAGGGTGTCCGACCAGCCGATCCCGGTGCGGTTCGCGCCGGGCTTCGACGAGATCGACGCCTCCGGCCTGGACGCCGACGAGATCGCGCTCATCGACCGGATGTTCACGCCCGTGGACGGCGCCTTCGTCGACGACGCGGTCGCCGACGGCGAGGCGGACTACCTGTCGCTGCCGGTGAAGCCGCTGTCGCTGTTCACCGCCCACCGCGTCGACCTGGCGCTGCAGCGGCTGGAGCACTACACGGGCTCGCCGGCGGAGCACATCCAGCGATTCGTGCTGTTCACGAACTACCAGCTGCACACGGACGTGTTCCTGGAGTACGCGCACTCCGTTGGTGTCGCGGGCATCCCCGCGCCGGGGGAGGGGACCGCGGACGCGCCGGGCCAGGAGGGCGCCGACGGCATCGACCCGGGCGCGCGGAACCCCCACGGCTACGAGACGTTCGTCGCGCCGGGCGGTCACGTCCACGCCATCGGCGAGGTCCCGGAGCCCGCTGCGCTGCGCGCGGAGGCGGCGGCGTGCCAGATGCCCGCCTACCACCTGACCAGGGAGGACGGCTGCGGCGTGACGGTCATCGACATCGGCGTCGGACCGTCCAACGCCAAGACCATCACCGACTGCCTGGCCGTGCTGCGCCCGCACTGCTGGATGATGGTCGGCCACTGCGCGGGCCTCGACGGCCGCATGCGCATCGGCGACATGGTCCTGGCCAACGCCTACGACCGCTCCGACGGGGTGCTGGACGACCTGGTGCCGCTGGAGAAGCCCATCCCGCCCATCGCGGAGGTGCAGCAGGCGGTGACGGAGGCGTTCGCCGACGTCAGCGGCCTGGAGGGCGAGGCGCTGCGCAAGCGCCTGCGCACCGGCACCGTCCTGTCGACGTCCGACCGCAACTGGGAATGGCGCCCGCAGCCGGACATCTACCGGGAGCTGCAGAAGTCCACGGCCATCGGCGTGGAGATGGAGTCCTCCACCATCGCCGCCAACGGCTACCGCTTCCGCGTGCCGTACGGCGCGCTCCTCAGCGTCTCCGACATGCCGCTGCACGACAAGCCGAAGCTGCCGCGCTCGGCCCGCCGCTTCTACCAGGCCTCGAAGGTCGAGCACCTCATGACCGCCGTCCGCGCGTGCGAGGCGATGGCCGCCGACCCCGGCGCACTGCACTCCCGCAAGCTGCGGCGACCGGTCGGCGAGGTCGCGTTCCGGTAGGGGCGCGCGGGGGCGTGCACGGGGCCTGCGCGGGGGCGTGCGGCGGCGCCCGCGGATTGTCCGCGGGCGCCCCTTGTGGCATAGGGGGAGGGGGTATATCCTCGAGCGCGGATGCATACCCGAAGGGGGTATGCGGAAACGATCGAGGAGGAATCCCATGTCCGTCACCGCGAAGTACACCGTCACCGGCATGACCTGCGGGCACTGCGAGGCCAGCGTGCGCGAGGAGCTGGAGGAGCTGCAGGGCGTCGAGAAGGTCGACGTCGACCGCTCGAAGAACCTCGTCGAGATCACCTCCGAGACCGCGCTGCAGCCCGACGTCGTGACCCAGGCCATCAAGGAGGCCGGCTACGAGGCGGAGCCGGTGGTCTAGCGATGACCGAGGGGACCACCGCACCCGGTGCCCCGGGCGTGACCGACGCGTCCGGGGCCGCCGGGCTCGAACTCGACATCGACGTCGGCGGGATGACGTGCGCCTCCTGCGCGAACCGCGTGGAGCGCAAGCTCAACAAGCTCGACGACGTCACGGCGTCGGTGAACTACGCCCTCGAGCGGGCGCACGTCACCGCGCCGGCGGGCTATGACGTGGCCACGTTGGTCGAGACCATCGAGAAGGCCGGATACACGGCTCACGTGCCGGAGCCCGATCCGGGTCCCGGGGAGGTCCCCGCCGGGGAGGGCGCGGGCGGCGACGACGGGGAGCTGCCCCCGGAGCTCGCCTCCCTGCGCACCCGCGTCATCGGCGCGGCGTGGCTGGCCATCCCCGTGATCGTCATCTCGATGATCCCGTCCCTGCAGTTCACCAACTGGCAGTGGCTGTGCCTGACGCTGGCGTCGCCCGTCATCGTGTGGGCGGGCTGGCCGTTCCACCGCGCGACGTGGAAGAACCTGAAGCAGGGTGCGGCGACGATGGACACGCTCATCACCGTCGGCACCGGCGCCGCGTTCCTGTGGTCGCTGTGGGCCCTCTTCTTCGGCACCGCCGGGGAGCCGGGGCTGACGCACTCCATCAACCCGTTCCACTTCCACGGCGATCCGTCGAGCCACATCTATCTGGAGTCCGCGGCGGGCGTCATCCTGTTCGTGCTCGCCGGCCGCTACTTCGAGAAGCGCGCCAAGCACCGCGCGGGCGACGCGATCCGCGAGATGCTCGACCTCGGCGCGAAGGACGTCGCGGTGCTGCGTCCCGTCGGGGCGACCGGCGCGACGCGCGAGGAGCGCATCCCCGTCGGGCGGCTCGCCGTCGGCGACCGGTTCGTCGTGCGCCCCGGCGAGAAGATCGCCGTCGACGGCCGCGTGATCGAGGGCCGCTCCGCGGTCGACGAGTCGATGCTCACCGGCGAGTCCGTGCCCGTCGAGGTCGCCCCGGGCGACTCCGTCACCGGAGCCACCGTCAACGCGTCCGGCCGGCTCGTGGTGGAGGCCACGGCCGTCGGCGCGGACACGCAGCTGGCGCAGATGGCGACGATGGTCGAGGACGCGCAGACGGGCAAGGCCGAGGTCCAGCGGCTGGCGGACCGGATCTCCGGCGTGTTCGTGCCGGCGGTCATCGTCCTGGCGCTCATCACTCTGGTGGCGTGGCTGGTCGTCGGCGGCGACGTCTCCCGTGCCTTCACCTCCGCCGTGGCGGTGCTCATCATCGCGTGCCCGTGCGCGCTGGGCCTGGCGACGCCGACGGCGCTGCTCGTCGGCACCGGCCGCGGCGCGAAGCTCGGCGTGCTCATCGCCGGCCCGGAGGTGCTGGAGTCCACCCGCCGCGTCGACACGATCGTGCTGGACAAGACGGGCACGGTCACCCGCGGCGACATGCGTCTGGTCGACGTCACACCGGTCGCCGGCGAGGACCGCGACCTGGTCCTGGCCCGCGCCGCCGCGGTGGAGGACGCCTCGGAGCACCCGATTGCCCGCGCCATCGCGCAGGCGGCGCCGCGTCCTCTGCCGCAGATCGCGGACTTCGAGGCCGTCGCCGGTCACGGCGTGCGCGCGACGGTGGAGGGTGAGGCGGTCGTCGTCGGCAAGCTCCCCGACGGCACGTCGCTTGACGACGGCCTCGCGGCCGCCAAGGCCCGCGCCGAGGCCGACGGGGCCACCGCCGTGCTGGTCAGCTGGGGCGGGCACGCCCGCGGCCTGCTGACCGTCGCCGACGAGCTGAAGCCGACCTCCGCCGACGCCATCCGCCGCCTGCGGGACCTGGGCCTGCGCCCTGTGCTGCTGACCGGAGACAACGAAGCCGTCGCACGCTCCGTCGCGGAGCAGGCCGGCATCGACCCCGGCGACGTCATCGCGGAGGTGCTGCCCGCCGACAAGGTGGCGGAGGTCCGCCGCCTGCAGGAGTCGGGCGCGACCGTCGCCATGGTCGGCGACGGCGTCAACGACGCCGCCGCCCTGGCCCAGGCCGACCTTGGCATGGCGATGGGCACCGGCACCGACGCGGCCATCGCCGCCGCGGACGTCACGCTGGTGCGCGGCGACCTCATGGCCGCCGTCGACGCCGTCCGCCTGTCCCGGCGGACCCTGAACACCATCCGCGGCAACCTCTTCTGGGCGTTCGCCTACAACGTCGCCGCCATTCCGCTGGCCGCCTTCGGCCTGCTGAACCCGATGCTGGCGGGCGCCGCGATGGCGCTGTCGTCCGTGTTCGTGGTCAGCAACAGCCTGCGGCTGCGGGGCTTCCGCTCCGTGACGCCCACCGTCGACGCGGAGTGAGGGGGCGTCCATCCGCCCGCGCATCCATTCACCGACACCCTGAATATCCGCCGGAGGTGCCCGCCCCCTCGAGGGCGCGCCCCTCCGGCCGACCGAGACGAGGACCACCCATGACCCGCACCACCGCCGACCAGCCCGCGGAGGCCGCCGTCCGTTCCTGTTGCGCGGAGGGCGACCACGCCGGGCACGGCTACCTGAGCGAGAAGAAGCGCTACCTCGCCCGCCTCAAGCGCATCGAGGGCCAGGTCCGCGGCATCCACCGGATGGTGGACGAGGAGCAGTACTGCATCGACATCCTCACGCAGATCTCTGCCGTCAACTCCGCGCTGCGCTCGCTGTCGCTGACGCTGCTGGACGACCACCTGCACCACTGCGTCCTCGGCGCAGCCGAGGGCGGTCCGGAGGAGCTGGACCGCAAGCTCGCGGAGGCCCAGCAGGCCATCACGCGGCTGGTGAAGTCCTGACGGAGTCGCCCTGTGGTGCGGCACGGATCCGTGCCGTGGGTCCCTGGCCGGGGATTTTGTCCGGGTTGCTCGTTTGTGTAACCTGGTGCGCGGAGGATTCGCCTAGCGGCCTATGGCGCTCGCCTGGAACGCGAGTTGGGAGCAATCCCTCAGGGGTTCAAATCCCCTATCCTCCGCCATCGGGACGACCCCCGGCCTTTCGGCCGGGGGTCGTCCGCATGTCCGGCGTCCCCCGTCGGGGACGCCCGGACCGCCGGCGGCGGTGTTTGACATCGATCCGGGCGGGGGCGGTATGGTGATGTCGGATCCCACGCGGCGTGTACCTCGTGAACTCCCCCAGGGCAGGAATGCAGCAAGGGTAAGCGGGCTCTGACGGGTGCGTGGGGTCCCCTTTTTGCGTTCGGGGGAGAGGCCCGGGATGCGCCCGGGGGCGGGGAGGCCCGGGGCGTCGTCACGCGACCACCCGCGGCGGTGTGCCGCGGTATCGCGGACGGCGGGTGGGCTGCATTATCCTGCAATGGACCGCGCCCCGGGCGAACCCCGTTTCGGAGCAGCGCGCGACCGGCCGCGGCCCGCATGCGGCCGGCGGTCCGACGACATCGACACGGGAAAGGCCGACATGAAGCTGGACGAATACGACGCCCGCGAGCTCGCCGAGGCGAGGGAGAGGTTCGCCGCTCAGTACGAGGAGCTGAAGGCCCGCGGCCTGAAGCTGGACCTCACCCGCGGCAAGCCGTCGGCGGAGCAGCTGGACTTCGCCAACCCGGTGCTGGGCCTGCCCGCCCCGGACTACCTGTCGGAGTCCGGCGAGGACGTCCGCAACTACGGCAACCTCAAGGGCATCACGGACATCCGCGTCATCTGGGCGGAGCTGCTCGGCTACCCGGTGGACAACGTCATCGCCGGCGATGCGTCGTCGCTGAACATGCAGTTCGACCTCATCAGCTGGGCGATGCAGTTCGGCACCCAGGATTCGGAGCGCCCGTGGAAGGACGAGCCGGTCCTCAAGTGGCTGTGCCCGGTGCCGGGCTACGACCGTCACTTCTCCATCACGGAGCACTTCGGCATCGAGATGATCCCGGTGCCGCTGCTGGAGGACGGCCCCGACATGGACGTCGTCGAGCGCCTCGTCGCCTCCGATCCGCAGATCAAGGGCATGTGGAACGTCCCGGTGTTCTCCAACCCGACGGGCGTCACGTACTCCCCGGAGGTCATCCGCCGCCTGGTGTCCATGGAGACCGCCGCCCCGGACTTCCGCCTGATCTGGGACAACGCCTACATGGTCCACACCCTGACCGACGAGTTCCCGGCCGTGACCGGTGCCGTCACGCTGGCCGAGGAGGCCGGAAACCCGAACCGCGTGTGGGAGTTCGCCTCCACCTCGAAGATCACGCTGGCCGGCGCGGGCGTCGCGTTCTTCGCGTCCTCCGCCGCCAACATCGCGGACTACTGCTCCCACGCCCAGATCCGCGGCATCGGCCCGAACAAGGTCAACCAGCTGGCGCACGCCGCGTTCTTCGGCGACGCCGACGGCGTCCGCGAGCAGATGCGCCGCCACGCCGGCTCCCTGGCCCCGAAGTTCGCCCGCGTCGTGGAGATCCTCGACGGGCGCCTCACCGGGTACGGCGTCGCGGACTGGACCCGCCCGACCGGCGGCTACTTCATCTCCCTGGACGTCATGGACGGCACCGCCCGTCGCGTCATCGAGCTGGCGAAGGAGGCCGGCATCGCGCTGACCGGCTCCGGCTCCTCCTTCCCGCTGAAGGACGACCCGAACGATCGCAACATCCGCCTCGCCCCGTCCCTGCCTCCGATCTCCGAGCTGGAGACCGCGATGGACGGCGTCGCCACCTGCGTGCTGCTGGCCGCGGCGGAGAAGCTCGCGGGGTAGACCCGCACCCGGCGCAGCCACCGCGGCGCGTGCCGCGGGTAGCCTCCGTGGAATGAACCACGCGGAGACGGAGTACTGGATCGGCGGCCTCTTCCCCGGCGAGATGTCGGTGGAGGAGGTCGCCGTCGTCGTGCCCGCGCGCGGCCGCCACGGCCACGACGTCGAGGGCGAGCCGTTCTCGGTCGGCGGCTTCGCGCTGCCGGGCACGGATCCGGAGGAGGACGTGTGGTGCTCCCTCGACCTCGGGCGCTTCGACGCGGGCCTGCGCACGCCCGAGGGGGCGGACGTCCGGGTGGAGGTGTTCTTCGCTGGCTTCGCCGACGAGCCGGTGTCGGACTGCGTCGCCGCCGCCGCGACGATGCTCTCCCTCGCCGCGCCGGGGGAGCTGCCGCCGACACCGGGGACGCTGCTGCCGGATCTGGTGGAGCTCGCGGTCGGCGATCTGCCGGAGGAGGAGCGGGGGCACACCGTCGCCCACGGTCTGCTGGTCGTGCCGTACCTGTGGCCGCAGGGCACGCCGATGGTGACGGAGACGCCGGACGACATCTCCCGCCACGACGGCGAGCCGGAGGGCACGCCGGACCATCGCATTACCACGGTCATCCAGCTGGTCACCGTCACGGACGAGGAGGCGACGTTTGCCGCCGAGCACGGCGTCGCCGAGCTGATGCGGCTGCTGGAGGAGCGCGGGGCGGATCTCCGCGACCTGCGGCGCGCGTCCGTGGTGTAGAGGTGCGCGGGGTCGCGCGCCCTGCGTGACGACGCCCCGGGTCCGGCGTGGGGGGTGCGGGCGCGTCCACGGCCGCGGCCCCGGGCGGGGGCCGGGTGTCGGGTGCCCCGGTAGGCTGGGCGCGTGGCTCTGTACAGGAAGTATCGTCCGGCGACGTTCGCCGAGGTGGTGGGGCAGGAGCATGTCACCGTCCCGCTGTCGAACGCGCTGGCGTCGCGCGGACCGGACGGCAAACCCGACCGCATCAACCACGCGTACCTGTTCTCGGGCCCGCGCGGCTGCGGCAAGACGTCGTCGGCCCGCATCCTGGCCCGCAGCCTGAACTGCGCGGAGGGGCCGACGCCGACGCCGTGCGGCACGTGCGATTCGTGCCTGGCGCTCGCCCCCGGCGGCGTGGGGCACCTGGACGTGGTGGAGCTCGACGCGGCGTCGCACAACGGTGTGGAGGACATGCGCGAACTGCGGGACAAGGCGATGTACCCGCCGACGTCGTCCCGCTACACCATCTTCATCATCGACGAGGCCCACATGGTGACCAACCAGGGCTTCAATGCGCTGCTCAAGGTGGTGGAGGAGCCGCCGGAGCACCTCATCTTCATCTTCGCCACGACGGAGCCGGAGAAGGTCATCCCGACCATCCGCTCCCGCACGCACCATTACCCGTTCCGCCTGCTCGGCCCGAAGGACATGCGCGGTCTGCTGGAGCGGATCGTGGAGCAGGAGGGCGTGGTCGTCGACCCGCAGGTCTACCCGCTGGTCATCTCCGCGGGTGGCGGGTCGCCGCGCGACTCGCTGTCCATCCTCGATCAGCTCGTGGCCGGCGCCGGCCCGGAGGGCGTGACGTACCAGCTGGCCACGTCGCTGCTGGGCGTCACCGACGAGTCCCTGCTGGACGAGGCCGTTGAGGCCCTCGCCGGCTTCGACCGCGCCGCGCTGTTCACGTGCGTCGATCGCGTCGTGGACTCCGGCCTGAACCCGCGTCGCTTCGCGGAGGACCTGCTGGCCCGCGTCCGCGATCTCATGATCCTGTCCTCCGTGCCGAATGCGGTGGACATGGGGCTGGTGGAGGTTCCGGGCGATCGCGCCGGGGCCCTGGCGGAGCAGGCCCAGGCCATCCCGCCGGGTGCCCTCACGCGCTACGCGGAGGTGCTGCACCGCGGCATCGACGAGATGCGCGGCGCGACGTCCCAGCGCCTCCTTCTGGAGGTCCTGTGTGCGCGTTTGCTGCTGCCGGGCATCGACGGGAACGTGGAGTCGCTGGTCCAGCGCGTCGAGGCGCTGGAGAGGGGCCGCTCGGCCCCCGCGCCGTCCCCCGGGCACGTGCGTGACGACGCCCCGGCCGCCGCCCCCGCTGCGTCGCCCGGTCCCGATGCGGGACCGGGTGGGGCAGCCGATTCCGGCGTCGGCGTCGGCGTCGACGGGGACGGCTCCGGCCCGTCCGCCGAGCCCGGGTCCGGCCGCCGTGCGCTGGAGGAGTACCGGCGCCGCCGTGCCGCGAAGGCCGGCGAGCAGCAGCCGGAGAGGAAGCAGCCGCCCGCCCAGCCGCAGCC
>JAEWGK010000208.1 GCA_023388385.1 Actinomycetes bacterium
GCCCGAAGGACGGCGGCAACGGCCGCACGGCGGATCCGGCCCCGGTCGGCGATGAACCGGGGACCCTTCCGGACGGGGCGGCCGGAGCCGGGCGCCCCGTCCCGGGCTCCGGCACTGCCGGGGATCACGACGGTGTCGCGCTGCTGCTCCTCGCCATCGCGTTCGTTCTCGCCGGCTCCACGTGGTTCTCGCTCGCCGGCCCGGTCGGCGCGTTCATCGAGGGCCTCGTGCGCACGGTGATCGGCATCGGTGCCTTCGTGCTGCCGCTTGCGCTCGCCGGCTGCGCCGTCGCGCTCATGATCGGCGCGACGCCGCCGCGCGATCGCCGGGGCACGACCGCCCTCGGCGCGGGCCTCATCGTCGTGGGGCTGCTGTCGATCGTGCACATCGGCTCCGGCGGCCCCGGCGACTGGGTCGGCCGCCGGGAGGCCGGCGGCGCGATCGGTGCCTGGATCGGCAGCCCACTGGAGACCGGCTTCACCGGCGGGTTCGCCATCGTGCTCCTGTTCGTCGTGGTTTTCTACGGCGCGCTGGTGTTCACCGGCACCACCGTCCGTGAGCTCGTCGACGCCGTCCGCCGCCTGGTCGACGGCTACGGCAGCGCCCCGGAGGACGACGCGGGATTCGGAGACGACGACCTCTACGGCGACGTCGACGGCATCCTCGACGCCCGCTCCCGCGGCGAGGACGCGGACTACCCGCGCCGCAGAGAGGTTTCGCGCCGCGGAGATGGCGGGCGCCCCGTCACCCGCCCGAGTCGCCGCCCGAGGGATCTGGAGCCCTGGGCGGAGGATCCCGCCGACGCCGATCTCGGCGGCGACTCGGACGGGCCGGGCGACGACACCCCGACCCGCGCAGTGCGCCGCCCGCGTCGCCGCACGCGCTCCGTCGATGCGGATCTGCACGGGCTCGTCGACGACGCATCCCACGGCACGCCGATGGACAACTACCCGCCGGACGCCGCCACGACCGCCGCGACGGCCGGGGGCACCGCCTCCGGCGATCCCGCAGCCGACGACACGCCCACGAGGCCCCGCCGTCCGCGCCGTGGCCGCCGCCGGGGCGCGGAGCCGACGGCGGAGAACGCGCCGTCCGACGACACCGTCGTGCTCGGCGCCCGCCGCAGCGCCGGCCTGCCCGCGCTGGGGGAGCCGGTGCCCGACGACGCCTCCGAGCTCGACGCCTATTCCGCCGACGACGCTGAGGCCACGGACGCCGACAACACCGACGGCGCCGGGTCCACCTCCACCGACCCCCGCGCCGATCTCCCGCCATCGGTCCGCGCCCGCATGGACGCGATCGCCGCGCGGTCCGGCATCGACGCCTCGGCGGTCCCGGCCTCGACCCCGAAGTCGGAGCTCGACGACGCCCCGGCGCCGGCCACCCCGGCGGTGCGCTCGACGCCGGACTACGTGCTGCCCTCGACGGAGCTGCTCATCGCCGGCGAGGCCCCGAAGACCCGCACGGCGGCCAACGACCGGATGATCGAGGCGATCACGGACGTTTTCGACGAGTTCAACGTCGACGCGACCGTCACCGGCTTCTCCCGCGGCCCGACGGTCACGCGCTACGAGGTGGAGCTCGGCCCGGGCGTGAAGGTATCCAAGATCACGAACCTGCAGTCGAACATCGCCTATGCGGCGGCGACGGACAACGTCCGCCTGCTCACCCCGATCCCGGGGAAGTCCGCCGTGGGCATCGAGGTGCCGAACAACGACCGCGAGATGGTCCGGCTGGCCGACGTCCTGGAGGCCCCGAAGACGATGGCCGACTCCGACCCGATGCTCATCGGGCTGGGCAAGGACATCGAGGGCGAGTTCGTCGCGCATTCGCTGCAGAAGATGCCGCATCTGCTGGTCGCGGGTTCGACGGGCTCCGGCAAGTCGGCGTTCGTCAACTCCATGCTCGTGTCGCTGCTCACGCGCGCGACCCCGGAGGACGTCCGCCTCATCCTGGTCGACCCGAAGATGGTGGAACTGACGCCGTACGAGGGCATCCCGCACCTCATCACGCCGATCATCACCCAGCCGAAGAAGGCCGCCGCGGCTCTTCAGTGGCTCGTGGAGGAGATGGAGCAGCGCTACCTGGACATGAAGTCCGCGCGCGTGCGCCACATCAAGGACTTCAACCTGAAGGTGAAGTCCGGCGAGCTTGTCGCCCCGCCCGGCAGCGAGCGCGAGTACCGCCCGTACCCGTACATCGTGTGCGTCGTCGATGAGCTCGCGGACCTCATGATGACCGCCCCCCGCGACATCGAGGACGCCATCGTCCGCATCACCCAGAAGGCCCGCGCCGCGGGCATCCACCTGGTGCTGGCGACGCAGCGTCCGTCGGTGGACGTCGTCACGGGTCTCATCAAGACCAACGTCCCGTCGCGCCTGGCGTTCGCCACGTCGTCGCTGACGGACTCGCGCGTCATCCTGGACCAGGCGGGCGCGGAGAAGCTCATCGGCATGGGCGACGGCCTGTTCATCCCCCAGGGCGCCGGCAAGCCCCGCCGCATCCAGGGTGCGTTCGTCACGGACGAGGAGATCCAGGCCGTCGTCGACGCGTGCAAGGACCAGGCGGAGCCGAGCTACGCCGAGGGCGTCACCGAGGACAAGGCCGAGGAGGCCAAGAAGCAGATCGACCCCGACATCGGCGACGACCTGGAGGATCTCCTGCAGGCCGTCGAACTCGTGGTCACCAGCCAGTTCGGTTCGACGTCGATGTTGCAGCGCAAGTTGCGCGTCGGCTTCGCCAAGGCCGGCCGTCTCATGGACCTCATGGAGACCCGCGGCATCGTCGGCCCGTCCGAGGGCTCGAAGGCGCGCGAGGTGCTGGTCAAGCCCGAGGAGCTGGACACCATCATCTGGATGCTCAAGGGCGCGGATCCGGCCGAGGCCCCAACCGACGACGCCGAGGTCGTGGACGCGGACCCTGCCGACGGCGTCGTGTAAACGCTGCGTGACGACGCGCCTCGCGCCGTCCGCCGAACGCTCCCGGCGGGCGGCGCCTCGCGTCTCCGGGCTCCCGGCCGCGCATGGTCGGCGTCGCCCCGGGGTGTAGAGTGGCAGGGCAATGGAGGGGAGTATCCCCGGCATCCACCGCGGCGGACGTCGTCAACACGGGCACTGGCCCCGGCGCCGCCAACCCGCACGACAGGCGGGCGGGAGAGACCTCCGGTTCATCCTTTTCGAGATCCACCGGAGGACTGTTCCCCATGCACGTGCCCTTCTGGGTGTGGGCCATCACGATCCTGGTCGTGCTCGGCTTCATCGCCTTCGACTTCTTCGCGCATGTCCGCACGCCCCACGAGCCCACGCTCAAGGAGGCCGGCGGCTGGACGCTGTTCTACGTCGTCCTCGCGCTGCTGTTCGGCGCATTCATCTGGCTGTTCTGGGACCACCACAGGGGCGTCGAGTTCCTGTCGGGATACGTGACGGAGAAGGCGCTGTCGGTCGACAACCTCTTCGTCTTCGCCCTCATCATCGGGGCATTCCAGATCCCGCGTAGGTACCAGCAGAAGGTGCTGCTGTTCGGCATCGCGATGGCGCTGGTGTTCCGCACGATCTTCATTCTGCTGGGCGCCGCCGTCATCTCCGCGTGGTCGGACGTCTTCTACCTGTTCGCCATCTTCCTGCTGTGGACCGCAATCAAGACGGTGTGGGACGAGGCCGCCGATAAGCCGGAGACCGACCCCAACGACATGCGCATCATCACGTGGCTGCGCACGATCGTGCCGATCAGCGCCACCTACGACGACGACCGCCTGATGACGAAGACCGCCGGCAAGCGCATGCTCACGCCGCTGGCCATCTCCCTGGTCGCCATCGGCTTCATCGACCTCATGTTCGCCTTCGACTCCATCCCGGCCATCTACGGCCTGACGAACGAGGCCTACATCGTCTTCACCGCCAACGCCCTGGCCCTCATGGGTCTTCGCCAGATGTACTTCCTGCTCGACGGTCTGCTCGACCGCCTGGTCTACCTGGCCTACGGCCTGGGCATCATCCTGGCGTTCATCGGCGTGAAGCTGTTCCTCCACGCCCTGCACGAGAACAACCTGCCGTTCATCAACGGCGGCGAGAACGTCCCGGTTCCGGAAATCAGCACCTGGACCTCCCTGGCCGTCATCGTCGGCGTCCTGGTCGTCACCGTCCTCGCCTCCTGGCTGAAGAACAAGCGCGACGAGAACATGGGCGCCGTCGCCCCGAAGCGCTGGGACGGGGAGGGCCCGCACCCGCACAACCTGAAGGACTGGAATCCGGGCGATGACCCGGCCCGCGCCGACGACCCGGCGACAGGCGGTGCCCCCGGGTCCCGCGGGTAGGCTGGGACCGTGAGCACCGAGACCACGGCCCCCTCCAGCTGGAACCTGCCGAACATCCTGACGACGCTGCGCATCGTCTTCGTCCCAGTCTTCCTCTGGGTGCTGCTGCACGATGGAGGAGATGACGCCGCGTGGCGCTGGTGGGCCCTGCTCATCTTCGCGGTCCTCATGTTCACCGACCGCGTCGACGGGCAGATCGCGCGCAGCCGCGGCCTCATCACGGACTTCGGCAAGATCGCCGACCCCATCGCGGACAAGTTCCTGATGATCGGCGCGCTGGTCGGCCTCAACATCATCGGTGTGCTGCCGGTGTGGGTCACCGTCGTCATCGTGGTCCGCGAGTTCGGCATCACCCTGTGGCGCCTGGTCCTGCTCAAGGGCGGCAAGGTCGTCCCGGCGTCGAAGGGCGGCAAGCTGAAGACCGTCCTGCAGACCCTCGCGGTCGCCCTCTTCATCGTCCCGTGGGGCTGGATGATCTGGCCGGCGTGGATCGTCATGACGTTCGCCATCGTCGTCACCGTCCTGACGGGCGTGCAGTACCTGCTCGACTCCCGGAAGACGGCGTAGCGCGATGGGCGCGGGGGACGTCGTCACGCTCGTGCACGGCATGACCGAGCGCGGCCTGACGCTCGCCTGCGCCGAATCGCTGACCGCCGGCCTGCTGTGCGCCACGGTCGCGGATGTGCCCGGCTCCTCCGCGGTGCTGCGCGGCGGCGTCGTCGTGTACGCGACCGACCTCAAAGCGACGCTTGCCGACGTCGCCGAGGAGACGCTCGCGGCCCACGGGCCCGTCGCCGCCGAGACGGCGCGCGAGCTGGCTGCGGGAGTGCGCACGCGATGCGGTGCCGACTGGGGCGTGTCCCTCACCGGCGTCGCGGGCCCTGACCCGCAGGACGGGCACCCCGTCGGCGAGGTCTGGTGCGGGCTGGCGGGCCCCGACGGGCACGCCCGGGCGGTGCGGCTGGGCATCGATCCGGCCGCGGGCCGGCGCGGCATACGCGAGGCGGCCGTCGCGGCGGCGATCGGGGAAGTTGCCGCGGTGGCCCTGGGCGCGCACTAGGCTCATCGGCACGCCCACCCATGCGGACGGCGTCGCCGGCCGTTCCCTGCGCGGATGGCTCGACCCGTCGTGCCGCACGACCGACGACGATCACCTGGGAGAGGGAACAAATGCGCGGACCCGCGCGTTGAACGAACCGATGACGAACACCACCATGACGCTCACCGCCGAACGACCCACCGCCGCGCTGCACTGCGCGGCCCAGGGCCGAGAGCCCCTCCTGCGCGAGGCCCTGGGGGAGACCCTCCGGGACGTGCGCACCCGCGGCGGCATGACGCTGCGCGACGCGGCGGATGCCGCGGCCGTCAGCCCCGGCTACCTGTCGGAGTTGGAGCGTGGCCGGAAGGAGGTCTCCTCGGAGCTCCTCGCGGCCGTGTGCCATGCGCTCGGGGTCACCGTCGCCGATCTCATCATGGAGGCCGCCGGGGCGATGGCGGTCCACGCCGCCGAGCCCGAGCTGGCGGTCATGTAGCCGCCGCGCGGCGCCGCGGCGTCCGCGCGCCGCGGAAGGAACCGCAGCCGCCGGGCCGGAGTCCCCGCCGCGGCCCGTTGGCCACGGACGCGGAACACCGGAGGCCCCTGCGCGGCACGGGTTCCGCGGGTACTGTTGGACGGCGGGCAGGAGGCCCGCACACCACCCAGGAAGGCAACCGGAACACCATGGCTAACCCCTTCGCGAAGCTCTGGAATTACCTGATGGCGAAGTTCGACTCGACTATCGAGGAGAACGCGGACCCCAAGGTCCAGATCCAGCAGGCCATCGAGGATGCGCAGCGCCAGCACCAGGAGCTGTCCCAGCAGGCCGCCGCCGTCATCGGCAACCAACGCCAGCTGGAGATGCGCCTCAACCGCCAGCTCGCCGAGATCGAGAAGCTGCAGGGCAACACCCGCCAGGCCCTCCAGCTGGCCGATAAGGCCCGCGCCGAGGGAGATGAGGCGAAGGCCGTGGAGTACGAGAATGCCGCGGAGGCCTTCGCCGCCCAGCTGGTCACCGCCGAGCAGTCCGTCGAGGACCTCAAGGGCCTCCATGACCAGTCGCTCCAGCAGGCCGCCCAGGCCAAGAAGGCCGTCGAGCGCAACTCCATGGCCCTGCAGCAGAAGGTCGCCGAGCGCACCAAGCTGCTGTCCCAGCTGGAGCAGGCGAAGATGCAGGAGAAGGTCTCCGAGTCCCTGCAATCCATGAACCAGCTGTCCTCCGGCAACACGCCGAACCTGGACCAGGTGCGCGACAAGATCGAGCGCCGCTACGCCAACGCCCTCGGCCAGGCCGAGTTGGCGCAGAACTCCGTCCAGGGCCGCATGGCCGAGGTCGAGCAGGCCTCCATCCAGCTCGCCGGCCACTCGCGCCTGGAGCAGATCCGCAGCGAGATGCAGGGCGGCAGCCAGCTGCCGTCGGGAGCCCAGGGTGCCCGTGAGCTGCCGGGTGGCGCGTCCGCCCAGGGTGCCACCGACGACGACGTGCAGGCCAAGCTCCGCGAGCTGCGCGGGCAGTAGGCCGTCCGCAGCAGCTCAGTCGTCGCCGACGCCGCGGGCGATGAGAGCGTCGGCCATCGCCTGCGAACGGCGCACGGTGCGGATGACCACCGGCACGCCGAACGACGCCGGCGTCGCCGCCCCGCCTCGCGCCCGCCTGGCGTCCAGGACCTCCTCGACCGCCTTGACCTGCAGCGGGATGAGCCGCAGCGTCAGCGACATGGCCAGCGAAACCGTCGCGACGGGCACACCGAGCCGGCCCAGCGGCGCAAGCAGACGGTCGAAGGTCTCCATGAGGTCGGAGACGCGCGTCGTCAGCGTGATGAGCGTCGCCGCGATGATGCACGCCAGGACCGACAGGAACATCACGGCGGCGTCGCCCCAGCCGACGGTGAAGCCCTGGATGACTGCGATGAACACCAGGATCGGCACGGCGCCGAACATCTGCCACGCCGTCGTCCGCGGTGGGATCCGGCCGACGGCGTACCCGAGGGCCGCGACGACGAGCGCCACCGCCGCCACCGGGATCGTGTCCGCGAGGAAGGACACCCCGATGACGAACGCGACGACACCGCCCAGCTTCCAGCCGGCCGGTGCGCGGTGCAACGGAGAGTCGCCGGGGACGTAGACGCTCAGGGGGATGGGCAGGCGGCTCATGTCAGGCCCCGTCCTCCATCCGCCGCACGTAGGCGG
>JAEWGK010000278.1 GCA_023388385.1 Actinomycetes bacterium
CCGCCACGTGCGCTCACCGCCCCGCCCATGGTTTACCCTGAAGTCCATGTCACGCATCCTCACCGCCGTCGCCTGGCCGTACGCCAACGGCCCCCGCCACATCGGCCACGTCGCCGGTTTCGGCGTCCCGTCCGACGTCTTCGCCCGATACCAGCGAATGCGCGGCAATGAGGTGCTCATGGTCTCCGGCACGGACGAGCACGGCACGCCGCTGCTCGTCCAGGCGGAGAAGGAGGGCGTCGGCGTGCAGGAACTCGCGGACCGCTACAACCGGCAGATCGTGGAGGACCTCGCGGGCCTCGGCCTGTCCTACGACCTGTTCACCCGCACCACCACCCGCAACCACTACGCGGTGGTGCAGGAGCTGTTCCGCGGTCTGCACGACAACGGCTACATGGTGAAGCAGACGACGATGGGCGCCATCAGCCCGTCGACCGGCCGCACCCTGCCGGACCGCTACATCGAGGGCACGTGCCCCATCTGCGGGGCGCCGGGCGCCCGCGGCGACCAGTGCGACAACTGCGGCAACCAGCTGGACCCGTCGGACCTCATCGACCCGGTGTCGAAGATCAACGGCGAGACCCCCGAGTTCGTCGAAACCGAGCACTTCCTGCTGGACCTGCCGGCCATCGCCGAGTCCCTGACGGAGTGGCTGAAGTCCCGCGAGGACTGGCGGCCGAACGTCCTGAAGTTCTCCCTCAACATCCTGGAGGACATCCGCCCCCGCGCCATGACGCGCGACATCGACTGGGGCGTGCCCATCCCGCTGGATGGCTGGCAGGACAACAACGCGAAGAAGCTGTACGTGTGGTTCGACGCCGTCGTCGGCTACCTGTCGGCCTCCATCGAATGGGCTCACCGCATCGGCGCGCCGGAGCGCTGGCGCGAGTGGTGGAACGCGGATGACGCCCTGTCCTACTACTTCATGGGCAAGGACAACATCACGTTCCACTCCCAGATCTGGCCCGCGGAGCTGCTCGGCTACCAGGGCGAGGGCTCCCGCGGCGGCGAGGCCGGCGACCTCGGTCAGCTCAACCTGCCCACGGAGGTCGTCTCCTCCGAGTACCTGACGATGTCGGGCTCGAAGTTCAGCTCCTCGAAGGGCGTGGTCATCTACGTCAAGGACTTCCTCAAGGAGTTCGGCGCCGACCCGCTGCGCTACTTCATCGCCATGGCAGGCCCGGAGAACCAGGACACCGACTTCACGTGGGACGAGTTCGTCCGCCGCGTCAACAACGAGCTGGCCAACGGCTGGGGTAACCTGGTCAACCGCACGGTCTCCATGGCCCACAAGAACTTCAAGGAGGTCCCGCAGCCGGGCGAGCTCGCCGACGCCGACCGTGAGCTGCTGGACCTCGCGGAGCGCACCTTCGACGAGGCCGGTGCGGCGCTCGGCGCCTCCCGCTTCCGCGCGGGCATCACCGCGGTCATGCACGTCGTCGGCGAGGCCAACGCGTACATCGCCGCGCAGGAGCCGTGGAAGCTGGCGAAGGACCCGGGGCAGCGCGAGCGCCTGGCCACCGTCCTGTGGACGGCGCTGCAGGTCGTCTCCGACTGCAACGTCATGCTGACCCCGTACCTGCCGTTCAGCGCCCAGAAGGTCCACGAGACCCTGGGCCGCGACGGCGAGTGGGCCGCGCAGCCGCGCATCGAGGAAGTCGCCGACGACATGCCGGTCAACCCCGTGGGCGTGGGTCTGCCCGCCGAGGGCCGCACCTACCCGGTCATCACCGGCGAGTACTCCAACCAGCAGGCCCGCTGGGGCCGCGTGGAGATGGTGCCCGGCACGCCGCTGGCGAAGCCGAAGCCGTTGTTCGCGAAGCTCGATCCCGAGCTCGCCCAGACCGGCCCCGAGTGGGCGCCGGTCCAGCCGAAGGAGGCGTAGGGGCGCGGCGTCCGCGGACCCCGGCCCGGGGCATCCCGCCGCCCCTCAGCGGCCGCCCCCGCCCGGCAGCGCGACCACTCGGTCGGCGCATGCCTCGATGAGCTCCTCGTCGTGGGTGATGACGATGACGACGACGCCGTCGTCCGCGAGCCTGCGCATGAGCGACCCGATGGCCAGCAGATGCTCGCGGCCGACGCCGGACGTCGGCTCGTCGAAGATGCAGATGCGCGGTCGGCGCGCCATCGCGGAGGCGATGACCAGCCGCTGGCGCTGCCCACCGGACAGGGACTGCGGGTGCCGGTCCTCCAGCCCCGCCAGATCCACCTCCGCGAGCAGTGCGGGGACGTCGACGTCGTCGAGGCCCAGTTGGACCTCGTGCTCGACGGACTCGGTGAACAGCTGGCGGGCGACGTCCTGCATGACGATGTAGGCGATGTCCCGTCGCCTCTCCGGCTTCAGGCGTTCCCCGTCGAGGGTGACGGCGGAGTCGCGGCCCTCCTTCTCCAGCCCGCAGACAACGCGGGCCAGCGTTGTCTTGCCGGCCCCGTTCGGGCCGGTCAGCGCCGTGATCCGGCCTGCGGGGAAGTCCATGCGGCCGATGTCCAGCACCGTGGTGCCCCGGCCGTAGCCGAACCGCAGTCCCTCGACGCGCAGGCCCGGGGCGTCGCACGCCCACGGGTCCGGCTCGCGCGCGGGGGTGGGCGTCAGGCGGCGCAGGCCCAAGTCGCGGCGGGCGGCGTCGTCAAGCGAGAAGAACTCCTCCCCGCCGAAGCGCGCCGCGATCCTCCCGTCGCGCAGGTACAGCACCTGGTCGACGAGCCCGTGGAGGTAGTGCAGGCGGTGCTCGGCGACGACCATCGTCACCCCGCGTCCCCGCAGATCCGAGATGAGCGCGCGCAGGTCCGCGACGGCGCCGGGGGAGAGGTTCGACGACGGCTCGTCGAACAGCAGCACGCGCGGTTCGGCGGCCATCGCGGCCGCCGTTGCCACGCGCTGCACCTCGCCGCCGGACAGGCGCATGATGTCGCGGTCCAGCAGGTGCGCGACGTCGGTGACGGCCGCGGCCTCGTCGACCCGGTCCAGGATCTCCGCCCGCGGCAGGCCGAGGTTCTCCAGCCCGAAGGCGATTTCGTCGATGACACGGGCGTTGAAGAACCCGGTGCGAGGGTTCTGGAAGACGGTTGCGGTGGTGCGGCCTGCGTCGTGCAGCGGAGTGTTGGGCACGTCGACGCCGGCGACGTGCACCGCCCCGTCGAACTCTCCGCCGTGGAACCCGGGGACGAGGCCGTTGAGCAGCCGCAGTGCCGTCGACTTGCCGGAGCCCGACGGGCCGCACATCAGGGTGAGGGTGCCGGGTGCGGCCTCGAACGACAGATCGTCGAGGCCGTGCTCCGTCGGCGAGCCCTCGGGGCCGGTGAGGTAGCGGAAGCGAACGTCGCGGACGGAGATGGCGGGCGGGACGGGGTTTCCGGTCATGACAGCACCGCCAGGAGGACCATCGCGGCGAGCAGGGCCAGGAGCAGGGCGTCCATCGCCCGGAACCGCAGTTCGGTGATGGTGGTCTGCCGGGAGTCGGTGCCGAGGCCGCGGATGATGGCGGCGGCCGCGAGGTCGTCGCCGGCGCGGACCACCGTGGACAGGAGGGGAATGAGCACGAGTTCGCCGTAGCGCAGGGGGCGGGTCATCATGCCGAGGACGCCGGGGCGGATCCCGCGCAGCGACATCGCCTCCGTGATGGCGCGGGCCTCGCGCATGATGACGGGCAGCATCCGCAGAACGACGGCGATGGGGATGAGCAGCTGCGTCGGGCAGCGCAGGGCGCGCAGGGCGGCCATGAGTTCGGCCGGCCGGATGGCCCAGATCGCCCACAGTCCGAGGCTGACCGTGGCGGTGAAGCGGGCGAACCACAGGCAGGCGACGCTGAGGAGGGCCCAGCCCGTTCCCTCCGCCATCTGGGGGATGAGGATGGCCGCGGCACCGAAGAGCGCTAGGGGGACCGCGGTCCAGGCGATGCGCCGAGGCCGTCCGGCGATGGCGTGGAGCAGGCAGGCGACGGTGCCGACGGCCATGCAGACCCAGGCGGGGAAGTTCCCCATCGCGATTGCGTTGCCGGCGAGGAGCATCAGCAGCACGCTGCGCGGGTCGGGGTGGCGGGAGTCGGCGAGCGTGGCGACGTCGGCGGCCCGCGCGGGGGCGGCGGAAGTCGGCGCGGGTGCCGTCGCCGAGGCCGTGGTCGCGGGGCGGGCGGGACTCACGCGAGCCCCGCCCGGCTGAAGTGGCGGCGGTTGACGCGCACGCCCAGCAGGCCGCCGAGGTAGCCCAGGATGAACAGGCAGAACGTCCAGACGATGAGCAGCCAGGGCTGGAACAGGTCGCGCATGGCGTCGGTGTACTCCTGGCCCATCTGCGTCGCGATGTCGGAGTAGTAGGCATCGGCGTTGTAGAAGATCGGCAGCAGCGGCGCAATGAACACCAGCGTGAAGATGGCGTAGGCGACCGGGATGCGCTTTGCCAGCGTGGTCCGAGGTCCGCGGGCGATGATGACGTCGCCGGCGAGGCCGAGGATCGCCGCGCCCGGGATGACGCCCCAGTAGTGGCCGGTGAGGGTCAGCAGAATGCCGACGACCACGCCCATGATCGTCAGGGCTCCGATCTTCGGGGTGCGCGCCAGGTAGAGCGCGACGACGATCCCGTTGAGCAGAATGCCTACGGCCCAGCCGACGAACATGAAGATCGGCGCGATGAGGCCGAGCATGCCCGTCATCCACATGATGACGAAGTAGAGGGCGGTGAAGACGCCCACGTCGATGAGGTTGCGGGTGGTCAGCTTCGGGTTGGTGGCGGCCGGTGCGGGCATGGCTCCTCCTGAATGAGACGAAGATAAAATGTTTACACAGCACAGCCTAATGCTGAATGACAATCACGTTTTGTGTCGTCCGTCACCGGCGTTCCCGTTCGGGGCCCGCCATGCAGCGGCCGCCCCGCCTCCGCCCGCATTACGCCAGGCCGGAGCGGCTGAAGTGCCGGCGCAGGGTGCGCACGCCCAGCAGGCCGCCGAGGTAGCCGAGCACGAGCAGGAACCCCGCCCAGGCGGCGGGAACCCACGGCTGGAACAGGTCGCGCATGTCGTCGGCGTACTCCGGGCCCATCTGGGCAGAGATGTCCGCGTAGTACGCGTCGGCGTTGAGGAAGATCGGAAGGAGCGGGACGACGAGGACGAGGCTGAAGATCGCGTAGGCGGCCGGGATGCGCTTGGCGAGGGTGCCGCGCGGGCCGCGGGTGATGACCAGATCGGCGAGCAGACCGAGGATCGCGGGCAGGGGGACCGCTGCCCAGTGGTAGCCGGAGAGCGCCATTATGGCGCCGAATGCGAGGCCAAGGAGGGCCAGTGCACCGAGCTTTGGTACGCGGGAGACGAACAGCGCGATCACGATCCCATTGAGGGGAATGCTGACGATCCAGCCGACGATGAGGAAGATCGGTGCCGCGGCGCTGATAATGCCCGTGACCGTGATGACGGCGAAGTACAGGGCGGCGAAGACGCCGATGTCGATGAGGTTTCGGGTGGTTAGTTTGCCTGAGTCGGTCACGTGGTCTCCTTGCCAAGGTTAGAGGGACATAGTTCGCCGTGCCAATCCTAAGCATGGCTTCCTTTCATTCATACGCGTTCGGCGTCACGCTGCCCCCCGCCGCGCGGCAGGAGGGGTCCACGGCGTGCCCCGTCGCGAATCCCCTCCGGCTCCACCCCATCGGCCCGCCGCCGGCACAGTCCCGCCCGGCCCCTACACTCGGGCGCATGGGCACGAAGAAGAGGAAGATCGCCGAGCCGGCGCCGTTCACCACGCCGCTGTTCGACGCGCACACGCACCTCGCCTCCTGCGGGGCCCGCGACGCGGAGTCCATCGCCGCGCTCATGGACCGCGCGGCTGCCGCCGGCGTCGTCGGCGTCTGCACCATCGGCGATGGCATGCCCGAGACTGAGCTCGCCGTCGCCGCCGCCCATCTGCACCCGCGCGTGTGGGCCGCCGCCGCGATCCATCCCACCCGCGCAAACGAGCTTGACGACGCCGCCCGCGCCCGCCTGGCCGAGCTGGCCCGTGACGACCGCGTCGTCGCCATCGGGGAGACGGGCCTGGACTGGTACTGGGTCGGCCAGATGGAGGGGTGCGCCGAGCCGGACGCCCAGGAGGAGGCGCTGCGGTGGCATATGGAGCTGGCGGGGGACGTCGGCAAGCCCCTGATGATCCACAACCGCGACGCGGACGCCGACCTCATGCGCGTCCTGGCGGATTTCGACGGCACCGTCATCCTGCACTGCTTCAGCTCGCCCATCGACGTCGCCCGGGAGGCCATCAACCGCGGTTACGTGCTGAGCTTCACCGGCAACGTCACCTTCAAGCGCAACGACGAGCTGCGGCAGGCCGTCGCCGAGGCTGACGCGGACAAGCTGCTGGTGGAGACCGACGCGCCGTACATGACCGCCGAGCCGTTCCGCGGCGCCCGTAACGAGTCGCAGTTCATCGGGCATCAGGCCCGCTGCATGGCGGAGGCCCGCGGCATCGGCGCCGATGAGATGGCGGAGCAGCTCACCGCCAACGCCCGCCGCATCTACGGGCTGCCGGAGATTCCGCCGGTGCCGCGCCCGGAGCCCGCCGGGGCGTGACGGCTGGGGCGTGACGGCTGGGGCGCATGACACGCGTGTGTAGTGGTGGGTGCCTGCCAGTGTGACCTGCGCGATTGTCCGCGCGATTCACGGTCGATCCGTTGGACATCGACCGTGACCATCCCGTAACCTTCACGGGAAGCGCATGCGGATATACGCATGATCGCGGCCGAGATCCGGCCGCGCCCGTCCCACCCAGCGCGACATCAGCGAGGTACCCGCCCAGTGAGCTCCCTGAAGAAGAACACGGTCAATCGCGGCAACGAGAATGCGCCGGTCGCCGCCAGGGCCGGCGTCGCCGGCCTCGCCGTCGCGGTCGTCGCCGGCGGCGCCGTGGCCCTCGCCGCGCAGAAGGACGTCCAGGTCGTCGTCGACGGCG
>JAEWGK010000244.1 GCA_023388385.1 Actinomycetes bacterium
CGCGCGGGGTCTCTGCTCGGCCCTCCGGATCAGGCGAACATGTCCGGATGACGGGCCCAGCCGCAAGTGGGTGTCCCCGCCGGGCCTCGCGGCCAACCCGGCGGGCGGAGCCCCTCTGAACGATGCCGGGGTCCGGAGCAGGGGCCTCTCCGATCCGACAGACACGCGGTCGCTGTATTAGGCAGCGAGGGCGTAGTCGCGCTGAGTGTTCTCGGCGCTTAATCAGTTGCTGCGACGCTTGCGGTGGTCCTCAGCCTGCACCGGCACGCTTCCCCTGGCTCAATGTGCGGAGTCGAAACCAAAGATCAGCCCCTCACGCCCGCCGGGAGGGCCCGTGCATCGGACCCGGCGGGGTGTCCAAGCATAACGCGGTGTCCGGCACCGGGTCAATGACCCGCATCGCCGCCACGCGTGCGGCACGCCGGGTGAGGATGGGCGCCATCACGCTCCCCACGCATGCGGTGCGTGACGACGCCCCTCCTACGCGTTGATGCCCTTGATGCGGCGGCCGAGCTCGCGGGTGATCTCGCGCTCCTCGGTGCGGCGCTTGATGGACTGGCGCTTGTCGTAGTCCTGCTTGCCGCGGGCGAGGGCAAGCTCGACCTTCAGCCGGCCGTCCTTGAAATACAGCGACAGCGGGACGAGCGTGTTGTTGCCGTCGCGGACCTTGCCCTCCAGCGAGTCGATCTCACGGCGATGCAGCAGCAGCTTGCGCGTGCGGCGCGGCGAATGATTCGTCCACGAGCCCTGCGAGTACTCCGGGATGTGCAGGCCGCGGAGCCAGACCTCGCCGTCGTCGATGGTGGCGAAGGAGTCCACCAGCGACGCCTTGCCCTCGCGCAGGGACTTCACCTCCGTGCCCACCAGCGCGACGCCGCACTCCCACGTGTCCAGGATGACGTAGTCGTGCCGGGCACGGCGATTCGTGGCGATGACCGGGTTGCCCTTCGCCTTCGCCTTCTTCGACTTCTTCTTCGCCATCATGATTCGACCAAGGATAGCCGAATGCGGACCGTATGGCCGCGGCGACCTCCGAGCGCCGCTAGGGTGGGACACCCCGGTGCACCGGGTTCACCGGCGCGGCCCCGGCCTCGCGCCCCGCCTTGCGGCGGCGCACCGGCGTCGTCGCGCGACGGCGCACCCGCGTGCCCGCGCACGTACCGTCCACCGTCCGCCGCGGCCCCGAGCCGCCCCACGGAGAAGGAGCGCCAATGGCCACGAAGACCACTGGCACCGACACGAAACAGCACACCGAAGACCGGCCCAAGGGCTTCCTGGCGACGCTGGAGAGGGTGGGCAACGCGCTGCCCAACCCATTCTGGCTGTTCGTCATCCTCGCCGGCGTCGTCATCGTCACGTCCTGGCTCGGCTCGATGGCCGGCATGGCCGCGAAGGACCCCGCCAGCGGCGAGATGATCGAGGTCCAGAACCTCATGACCGGCGAGTACCTGAGGAAGATGGTCACCGACGCCGTCGACAACTTCATGTCGTTCGCCCCCGTCGGCCTCATCCTCGTGTGCATGCTCGGCGTCGCCGTCGCCGAGTACTCCGGCTTCATCGGCGCCGCCATCCGCGCGATGATCGCGAAGGTCTCCGGCCGCTGGTCCCTGACCTACCTCGTCGCCCTGGCGGGCGTCACGGGCTCCATCGCGTCCGACGCCGTCTACGTCATCCTCATCCCGCTCGGCGCCGCGGCGTTCCGCGCCGTCGGCCGCAGCCCCATCGTCGGCGCGATGGTCGCGTTCGCCGCGTCGTCCGCCGGCTTCAACTCGTCGCTGGTGCTCAACATCACCGACGTGCTGCTGGCCGGCATCTCGACGCACGCCGCGCAGTTCGTCGACCCGGAGTACGTCGTCAGCCCGCTGGCCAACTACTTCTTCTCCGCCGCCTCGGCCCTGGTGCTGGCGGCGATCGTGACGGCGGTGACCGAGTTCTTCATCGTCAGGCACACCGAGAAGACCGTCGACCACAACAAGGTCGACCACGGCGCCGCCCAGTTCACCCGCCCCGACCGCCAGGACGACGCGTCGGCCGAGGGCGCCGGCGACGCGACGTCCGGCGGCTCCGGAAACGCCGCGGCCGGCTCCGCCTCGGACACCTCCGGCGACGACTCCGATTCCGAGGCCGAGCTGACGCTCGACGATCGCGAATGGCGGGCCCTGAAGATCGCGGGCCTCGTCGCAACGCTCGTCTTCGCCGCATGGTGCGCGCTGCTGTTCATCCCGGGCTCCCCGCTGCGCGGCGAGGGCGACGGCATCATGAACTCGCCGCTCATCACCGACATCGTCGTGTCCATCGCGCTGCTGTTCGCCGCGACCGGCGTCGCGTACGGCATCTCCGTCGGCTCCATCCGCTCGTCCGAGGACGTGCCCGATTTCATGCGCCGCGGCCTCGACACGCTGACCACGATGATGGTGCTGTTCTTCGCCGTCGCCCAGTTCACCGCCTACTTCGGCTGGTCCAACCTGGGCCAGTGGACGGCCATCAAGGGCGCGGAGTTCCTCACCGCCGCCAACCTGCCGCCGCTGCTGCTGTTCGCGCTGCTCGTGCTCATGGTCGCGTGCATCAACCTGTTCATCACCTCCGGCTCCGCGCAGTGGGCGCTCATGGCCCCGGTCGTCGTGCCGATGCTCATGTACGTCGACGTGGCCCCCGAGGTCTCCCAGATGCTGTTCCGCATCGGCGACTCGCCGTCGAACATCATCACGCCGATGTCCCCGTACTTCGCGCTGGCCCTGACGTTCCTGCAGAAGTACTACAAGCCCGCCGGCGTCGGCACGCTGATGTCGCTGGCCATCCCGTACTCCGTGGCCATGCTGGTCGGCTGGTTCCTGTTCTTCGTGGTCTGGTACCTGCTCGGCATCCCGCTGGGCCCGGGCGTCCCGGTCCGGTAGGGCTCCGCCGGCTGCGCCTGGCGTAACCCGCATCACCCGGCGGCGCCCGGCGCGATTCCCCGCACAGAACCTGCCCGGGGGCACCCGGGGGTAGTACGGTCGTCGGCATGCCGACGACGAACATCACCTTCGAGGGCTCCACGGGCGAGACGCTGGCCGCGTCCATCGACATGCCGGCCTCCGGCAAGCCCCGCGCCTGGGCGCTCTTCGCCCACTGCTTCACCTGCAACCGCCACGTGCCGGGCGCCTCGCGCGTCTGCAAGGCGCTGGCGAAGCAGGACATCGCCTGCCTGCGATTCGACTTCACGGGCCTGGGCCAGTCGGGCGGCTCCTTCGACGAGACGACGTTCCTCACGAACGTCGCGGATCTGGTGAAGGCCTACGAGTTCATGGATGCGGAGTACGAGGCCCCGTCGCTGCTCATCGGCCACTCGCTCGGCGGCGCCGCATCGCTGCTGGCGGCGCAGCAGATGAAGAGGCTCAAGGCCGTCGCCACCATCGGCGCCCCGTTCGACCCGGCGCACTCGATCTTCCACTTCACCGACGCCATCGGCGACATCGACCGCAACGGCACCCAGACCCTGTCCATCGCGGGCCGCGACATCCCGATGTCCCGCGAGTTTCTGGAGGTCCTGGCCGACAACAACCCGGAGACCTACCTGCACAAGCTGCGCAAGCCGCTGCTGCTGCTCCACTCCCCCACGGATCAGACGGTCGGCATCGACAACGCGCAGAAGATCTTCACGCTGGCGCGCTACCCGAAGTCGCTGGTCTCCCTGGACAAGGCCGATCACTTGCTCACCCGCTCCGGCGCGGCCCAGCGCGCGGCCGACGTCATCCGGACGTGGGTCGAGCCCTACCTTCCGAAGGCGTAGCGGGCTCGGCCGCCCCGACGTCCGGGGCCTCCGCGGCACGGTCCCCGTCGTCACGCGCATCCGCGGCGGGCGCATCGCCCGCGCCCGCGGCGCCGACGGCGGGCACCGCCTCCGACGGGTGGAGCCGCATGATGTGGACGGTGACGCCGCAGCCGATGGCGCCGAGCAGCGGGATGGCCCACCACTTCCCCACCATCCACATGGAGAACAGCAGGCCGGTCCACATGAGCGCGAGGGTGCGGATCTTGTAGCTCGTGCTCATGCGGCCCTCGCGGTACTCGCGGAGGTAGCGACCGAAGATGCGGTGGTTCATCAGGTACGCGTGCAGCCGCGTGGAGGTGCGCGCGAAGCAGAACGCGGCGAGCAGCAGGAACGGCGTCGTCGGGATGAGCGGCAGGAACACGCCGATGGAGCCGAGCGCCAGGGCGACCAGCCCCACCGCGATGAGCGCCCATCGCATCGGTCCGGACGACATCCGCTCTCCTCTCCGCCTCCGGGCCCGCCGGCGCCCGTCGCGCCGGTCCCCGGCCCCGGCCCCGGCGTCCGGGGCACCCGTCCATCGTAGCGCCGCGGACCAAGGCCACTCAAAGGTGATTCGGCGCCGGTGACCTAACCTCGACGCCCGTTCCCCATCGTGTGCGGGACCGTGCGCGGCCGTCGGCGACCCCGCGCGCGATCATGTGCTTTGCGACGGCCCCCGCCCCGCTCCCTCCCCCGTCGCGGCGGTGCGCGCCCGAAACGGTTCCATTCATGACATCATTTCCGGCATGAACGAGTCCCGCCCGCAGTGGTCCACCCCCGACGGCGACGTCGCCGGCGTCAGCGGCGACGGCGTCGACCGCGCCCTCGGCATCCGCTACGCCGTCGGCGGCCGGTACGAGGTCCCGCGCCCCGTCGGTCCCCACGGGGGCATCCTCGACGCGGTGACGCCCGCGCCCGCCTGCCCGCAGAATCCGCCGTCCACCGCCCTGTCGGTCGGCCGCACCGCGGCGCGGCTGCGCGTCGACGAGGACTGCCAGCGGCTGTCGGTCCACGTCCCCGCGGGCCTGCCGGCCGACGCGCAGGTCCCCGTCATGGTGTGGATCCACGGCGGCGCGTACGTCTCCGGCTCGGGCGACCTGCCGGGCTTCGACCCGCGCAAGCTCGTGACGGAGCAGCGCCTCGTCGTGGTCACCGTGACGTACCGCCTGGGCATGTTCGGGTTCCTCGGCGATGGAGAGACCGCCCCACCGAACCTCGGCCTCATGGACATCCGGGAGGCGCTGCGCTGGGTACGCCGCAACATCGGGGCGTTCGGCGGCGACCCGGCGAAAGTGACGGCGTTCGGGCAGTCGGCGGGCGCTGACGCCATCGTCGCCCTCATGGTCGCCGACGGCCGCGACATTCTGGAGGACCCGGCGGTCGAGCCGCTGTTCGACCGCGCCATCATCCAGTCGGCGCCGTTCGGCATGCACGGTGACCGCGCCGGGATGCACAGGGACATGCTGGAGGCCGCCGGGCCACTGTCGGCGGACATGACCGTGCGCGAGATGCTCGACGCCGAGCTGCGGGCGACGGAGGCCGCGCAGGACCACGGCCTGTTCGCGAACATGCCGTTCGGCCCGCAGTACGGCCACGACCCGCTGCCGCCGCGCTCCGGCGTCGACGCGGCGCTGAAGGCCGTCGCCCCGCGCGTCGAGGTCCTCGTCGGCCACACCACGCGCGAGGCCGCCCTGTTCAGCGAGCCTCGCGAGGACGCGCAACGCGCCCGCCGCGTGCCCGTGGTCGGCGACCCGCTCATGGAGGCCATCACCCGCCACTACACGCGCGTGACCTACGGGCCGATGAAGCGATTCGTCGACCGCCACGCCGACGGCGGCGGCCACGGCACCATGTACAAGCTGGACTGGGGCCCGGCGGGCAGCCTCATGCGCTCGGCGCACATCGTCGACATCCCGCTGCTGCTGGGCGACGAGGACTCGTACGCCGGGTCCCCACTGGTCGAGGGCCTGGACTGGGCCGTCGTCGACGCCGACGGCCGACGCCTGCGCGCCGCGTGGGCGGAGTTCGCCCGCGACGGTCGGCTGGGCTACGCCGGCATCGGCTCCTCCGACCCGGGGGCCGTGGGGCTCAAGGGGACTGAGCCGTTCATCCGGTTCACGGAGTTCGGGCCGGCCGGCACCGCACCAGCCGGGACCGGATCGACCGCCGCAGGTTCCCACGGCACCGAGGGCGCGCCGACGCCTCCGGCCGGGGCGGAGTAGCCGCCGGTCGCGCTGGTCGGCGGCGCAGGCCGCCGACGCAGGCGGTTTCCCCTAGCCCTCGAGCCGCTCGCCCAGCTCCATCCACTCCATCTCCAGGCCCTCGCGCTCGGCGCGGGTAGCCTGCAGCTGCCTGTCCAGGTCGGCGAGCTGGACGGTGTCCAGGTTCGCGATGTCCGCCGAGGCCTCCGCGAGCTTCGCCTCCAGGTCGGACTCCTTCTGCTCGAGCTTGCCCATCTTGCGCTCCAGGGCCCGCATCTTCTTGCCCAGCTCGCGCTCCTCCTGGGCGGACAGGCCCGAGCCAACCGAACCGCCCGGGACGGCGCCCGCCGCCGCACCGCCACCTGCCCCGGCGGCCGGGCCCGCCGCCGCGACGGCGCAGGTGGCGTCGTCACGCGAACGCTTGCCGGAGTCCCCCGCTGCCGCGGCCGCGCGGCGCCGCCGCAGGTACTCGTCGATGCCGCCGGGCAGGTTCGTCAGCCGCCCGTCGCCGAACAGCGCCCACGTGGAGTCGCAGATGCGCTCGATCAGGTAGCGGTCATGGCTGATGACCACGAGCGTGCCGGGCCAGCCGTCGAGCAGGTCCTCGAGCTCCTGGAGGGTGTCGATGTCCAGGTCATTCGTCGGCTCGTCGAGCAGCAGCACGTTGGGCTCGGACATGAGCACGCGCGTGAGCTGCAGGCGGCGCCGCTCGCCACCGGAGAGATCCCGGATGGGCGTGCGCTGGCGCTTCGGGGAGAACCCCAGGCGCTCGGCGAGCTGCGACGCCGTCATCTCCTTCCTCCCCACCTCGATGCGCGTGGCGACGTCCTCGATGGCGTCGATGACGCGCATCTCCAGCGGCAGGTCGTCGAGCTCCTGGCGCAGCCAGCCGAGGCGCACCGTGACGCCCTCGACGCGGCGCCCCTCCGCCAGCGGGTGCTCACCGGCCAGCGCGCGCAGCAACGTGGTCTTGCCGGAGCCGTTGACGCCGACGAGGCCGATGCGCTCGCCCGGCGCGAGCCGCCACGTCAGGTGGTCGACGAGGCGGCGGCCGTCGGGGGCGTCGAGCGCGGCGTCCTCCAGCTCAATGACGACCTTGCCCTGGCGGCGCTTCGAAAACGCCAGCAGTTCGACGGAGTCGCGCGGGGCGGGCACGTCGGCGATGAGCGCCTCGGCGGCCTCGATGCGGTAGCGCGGCTTCGACGTGCGGGCCGGCGCGCCGCGGCGCAGCCACGCCAGCTCCTTGCGCGCGAGGTTGCGGCGGCGCGCCTCGGCCGCGTCGGCCTGGCGCGCGCGTTCGGCGCGCGCGAAGGTCCAGTCGTTGTAGCCGCCGTCGTACATGTCCACCTGACCGTCGTGGACCTCCCACGTGCGGGTGGCGACGGTGTCCAGGAACCAGCGGTCGTGCGTGACGACGACGAGGGCCGACTTCCGCGACAGCACGTGGTCGGCGAGCCACTGCACGCCCTCGACGTCGAGGTGGTTCGTCGGCTCGTCGAGAATGAGCAGGTCGAGGTCCCGCACCAGCGCGGCGGCGAGGTTGACGCGGCGACGCTCACCGCCGGACAGGTCGCCGACCAGCGTGTCCATGCCGAGATCGTGGATGCCCAGGCCATCGAGGACGTTCCGCACGCGCGCATCGCCGGCCCACTCGTGCTCCTGAAGCCCGAGCGGCCCGATGACGGAGCCGAACACCGTCGCGTCGTCGCGCAGGCCGACGTCCTGGGCGACGTGGGCGACCCGCAGGTCGGTGGCGTGGCTGACGCGGCCGGAGTCGACGGGCTCGACGCCACCGAGGACGCGCAGCAGCGTCGACTTGCCGCCGCCGTTGAGGCCGACGACGCCGATGCGATCGCCTTCCTGCACACCCAGGCTGACCTGGTCCAGCAGGGTCTTCAGCCCGAAGGACTTGTCGACGTTCTCCAGGTTGATGAGGTTCGCCACGGGGCGCGCGCTCCTTTGTCGTCGGTGTGCGGGTGCGTCCCGCCGAGTCTATCGGGGCGCCCGACGCCGCCCGAGCCGCGGGCGCGCCGGGCCGCGCCTACGCCGCCGGCTCGGGCGGCGGCAGCAGCGTGG
>JAEWGK010000249.1 GCA_023388385.1 Actinomycetes bacterium
CCTCAGGCGCCGCCGAGGACGCCCGGGGCATGGTCCGGCGGCTCGAGGCCGAGGTGCCGCCATGCCGCCGCCGTCGCCACGCGCCCCCGCGAGGTCCGGGCGATGAGGCCCGCGCGCACGAGGTAGGGCTCGCAGACCTCCTCGACCGTCGCGGGCTCCTCCCCGACCGCCAGCGCCAGCGATCCGACGCCGACGGGGCCGCCGCCGTGCTGGCGGACGAGCGCCCCCAGCACGGCGCGGTCCAGGCGGTCCAGTCCCGCCTCGTCGACGTCGAAGACGACGAGCGCGGCGCGGGCCGAGCCGATGTCGATGGAGCCGTCGGCGTGGACGTCGGCGAAGTCGCGGACCCGGCGCAGCAGGCGGTTGGCGATGCGGGGCGTGCCGCGGGAGCGCGAGGCGATCTCCTCCGCCGCCTCCTCCGTGATCCCGACGTCGAGGATGCGCGCGGCGCGCTGGACGACGTGGCGCAGATCGTCGGTCTCGTAGAACTCCATCTGGGCGGTGAAGCCGAAGCGGTCGCGCAGCGGGCCCGTGAGCATGCCGGAGCGCGTCGTCGCGCCGACGAGGGTGAACGGCGGGATCTCCAGCGGGATGGACGTGGCGCCGGGCCCCTTGCCGACGATGACGTCGATGCGGAAGTCCTCCATCGCCATGTACAGCATCTCCTCCGCCGGGCGGGCGATGCGGTGGATCTCGTCGATGAACAGGACGTCGCCCTCCATGAGGTTCGACAGCATCGCCGCCAGGTCGCCGGCGCGCTCCAGCGCCGGCCCGGAGGTCATGCGCAGGGACGTGCCCATCTCCTGGGCGATGATCATCGCCATCGTCGTCTTGCCCAGTCCGGGCGGGCCCGACAGCAGGATGTGGTCGGGCGTCACGCCGCGTCGGCGGGCGCCGGAGAGCACGAGGTCCAGCTGACCGCGGACCTTGGGCTGCCCGATGAACTCCTCCAGCGACTTCGGCCGGAGGTTGAGCTCCGCGTCGGCCTCCGCCGCCTGCGCCGCCGGATCGACGTCCGGGTTGCGGTGCCCGGCGGGCGCCGCGCCCATGCGTTCGGCGCCGGCCCGGGCGCCCGCGCCGTCGGCGGGGCCGTGGCCGGCGATCGTGAATTCGGTGCGCTCGACGTCTCCCATGGTCACTCCACCCTATCCGCGGCCCAGGACCGCGAGGGCCTGCTTGAGCGCCGAGGATGTGCCCGCCGTCGGATCCTCCGCCAGCACCGACTCGACGGCCGCAGCGGCCTCCTGCTCCCGGAAGCCCAGGCCGACGAGCGCTTCGATGACCCGGTCGACCTCGGCGCCGCCGACGGGCGCGGCTGCTGCGGCGCCGGGGGCGGTCACGCCGGACCCGTCCGCGCCGGCGGCCGCCGGGTCCGCGAACGCCCCGACCTTCTCCTTCAGCTCCAGGACGATGCGCTCGGCCATGCGCTTTCCGACGCCGGAGGCACGCGACAGGGCGCGGACGTCGTCACCCGCGATTGCGGCGGCGAGGCCCGCCGGCGGCATGACGTCCAGCAGCGCGAGCGCGATCTTCGGCCCGAGCTTGGACACGGTCTGCAGCAGCCGGAACATGTCCCGCTCCTCCGCCGTGCCGAAGCCGTAGAGCGTCATCGCGTCCTCCCGTACGACGAGCTCCGTGAGCACCAGCGCCTCTTCGCCGCGCGCGACGGACGCGACCGTCCGTGGGGCGCAGGTGATGAGGTGGCCGACGCCCGCGGCCTCGACCACCACGTGGTCGGGCCCCTTGGCGATGACGGTGCCGCGCACCGACGCGATCATCTGGTCCCCTTCCTCTGCGCCGTCCACTGCGGCGCGGTCCTGGGCGCGTGGGTGCGCCGGAGCTCGTCGAACCTGGCCCGCTGCGCCGCGGCGCGTTCGGCCACCGCCCGTTCCCGGGCGATGAGCGGTGCGCGCCAGCAGTGGCAGATGGCCAGCGCCAGCGCGTCCGCGGCGTCCGCCGGCTTCGGCGGCTCCGACAGTCCGAGCACGCGCGTGACCATCGACGTCATCTGGCGTTTGTCTGCGCGGCCGTTGCCGGTCAGCGCCTTCTTCACCTCCGACGGCGTGTACTGGTGGACCTCCAGGCCTCGGCGGGCGGCGGCGAGCATGATGACGCCGACGGCGTGGGCGGTCTGGATGACGGTGGAGACGTTGCCGCGCTCGAAGACGCGCTCGACGGCCACGACGTCCGGGTCGTACCTCTCCATCCACTCCTCGACGGCGTTGGACAAACGCAGCAGGCGATCCTCCACCGCCGCGCCGGACTCCGTGCGGGCGACGCCGACGGCGACGGGGACGACGGATCGCCCGCGGCCGCCGTCGGCGACCGACAGGCCGCACCGGGTGAGCCCCGGGTCCACGCCCATCACGCGGATGCTCCCGCCATCTCCGATATCCACGCGTCCATTCCTACCACACGTCCGCACATCTGTTCGCATGACCCGGACGCAGCCAATGAGGGGCCGCCGCGTACCGTGTCGGCATGACCGACGCCCCGATCCTCGACGCCGTGCGGACGACCTGGCCGGACGTGACCTGGAAGGACGTCTCCCGCCCCCGCCGCGGCCTCGACCACGACGTCGCCGTGCTGCACGGCGCCGCGTTCGGTGGCCGCCCGGTGCCCGGCGGCGCCGTCGTCGCCCGCCTGGCGGAGGCCCCGGGACTCCGCGGCCGCGCGGGGACGGAGGCCGCGATCCTGCGCGCCCTCGCCCCTCGGATGCCCGGCGGCGTCCGGCTGGCGCGGGCGCTGCGCCACGACGGCGCGGATCTGACCCTGCAGTCCCTCCTCCCCGGCGCGCCCCTCGATGCGGCGGCGACGGCCGCAATGGGCATGCCCGCCGCGTCCGGCCTCATCGCCGGGGCGCTGCACGCGATCCACTCCGCCGACGTCGCGGCGGCACCGTTCGACGCCGTCGGCGGCTCCTGGTTCGCCGAGAAGGACGCGAC
>JAEWGK010000058.1 GCA_023388385.1 Actinomycetes bacterium
GCCGTGGGCCGTCCGGTCAGCGGCGCAGCGCGTCGCGCCAGCGGATCGTCGCCCCGATGCGCAGGACGTTGCGCGGGTAGATGACGGACGCCAGCCACGTCACCAGGACGGCGGCGACGAGCATGAGGGCCAGGGCGGCGAGCATCCCGCCGACGCCCATGTTCCCGGCCGCGTACTGCATCGGCGCGAGCGTCGACGACGTCGGGGGCACCCACGCGAGCACCCGCAGCACCGGGGAATCGATCTGCGCCACGCCGGCCGCGGGGATGTAGAACGTGACCATCGCCAGCAGCATCACCGGCCACTGGGCGCCCTGGAAGTCCTCCACGCGGCTGACCAGGGACGCGGCGGCGGCGTACAGGGAGCCGAAAAACAGGTACGTGACGACGAAGAACGGCAGGAACCACAGCAGGGTGCCGAGCGGCAGATCGATGTCCGCCGCGACGCCGGTGGCGGCCAACGCGGCGACGGCCGTGCCGACGAGCACGACGGCGAAGGCCATGCCCGCGATGCCGGCGCCGAGGATCTTGCCGGCGAGCAGTTGCAGCGGCCGGACGGTGGCGAGCATGATCTCGACGACGCGGGAGGATTTCTCCTCCATGACGGACAGGGCGATCATCCCGCCGAACATGAGGATGAGCGACATCACCACCATGGCGCCGACCATGGCGACGAAGATGCCGGCCGTGTCCGTCGTCTCCAGCGATTCGATGCGGGGGCCCGCGGCCGCCGCGGCGCGGTTGACGGCGGCCGGGTCCGCGCCTGCGGCGGCGATGGCGCGGTCGCGGGCGGCGGACTGGACCAGCTCGCCGACGGTCGCGGAGAGCGCGGGGTCGGGGGAGCCCTCGACGAGCATCGTCCAGGAGCCGTCGTCGCCCGGGATGAGGGCGGCGTCGACGTCGCCGGATTCGACGAGGCCCCGGGCCGCCGCGGCGTCCGCAGCGGGGACGATCCCGATGGCGCCCGGGTGCTGAGCCGCTCCGGGCGTGCCGGGGGCTTGCGGGGCGTCGGGTGCGTCGGCGGAACGCGGCGCGGGGAAGGGAGCCTCGCCGACGACGGCGACGGTGCCGGAGGACGGTTCGTCGTCGCCGCCGAGCAGCTTGACCGCGGTGACGCCGCCGATGATCGCGGCGAGCATGAGGACGAGCGTGATGAGGGTGGACTTCTTCAGCACCGCCGCGCGGATCTCCCGGGCGGCGATGATGAGGACGGGCGAGCCGGTGCGGCCGGGGGCTCCCCCGGCGGGGGACGTCCGGGGCGCGGTGCCGGTGCGGGGGCTCATGACTGGACGACCTCCTGGTAGAGCTCGGTAAGGGGGATGGCGACGGGCGCGAATTCGCGGACGGGGCCGTGGGACTGGGCGGTGCGCAGGATCGCCTGCTCGGCGTCGAGGTCGGGCCCGGTGTCGCGGTGGCGGAGGTGGAGGATGAACCGGCCGCGGCGGTCACGGTCGACGCGCTCCACGCCGGCGAGGTCGTCCGCCCAGCCGTCCTGGGCGTCCGGGCAGTCGACGCGGAGGACACGCGGCCCCCTGGCCTGCAGCTCGGCCACGGTTCCCTCCGCGAGCATGCGGCCGTCGCGGATGATGCCGATGCGGTCGCACAGGCGCTCCACCAGGTCCAGCTGGTGAGAGGAGAAGATGACGGGCACGCCGGCGGCGGCGCGGTCGCGCAGGACGCCGGACATGACGTCGACAGCGAGGGGATCGAGGCCGGAGAACGGTTCGTCGAGGACGAGCACCGCGGGGTCGTGGATGAGGGCGGCGGCCAGCTGCACGCGCTGTTGGTTGCCCAGCGACAGCGTGTCGACGGCGTCGCCGGCGCGGTCGGAGAGCCCGAGCGTCTCCAGGAGCGCCGTGGCGTTGCGGTCGGCGGCCTCCGCGGACAGGCCGTGGAGCCGGGCGAAGTAGCGCAGCTGCGCGCCGACCTTCTCCTTGGGGTAGAGGCCGCGCTCCTCCGGCATGTAGCCGACGGTGCGGCGCAGAGCGTCGTCCATCGGGCGGCCGCCGAGGCGGACCTCGCCGCCGTCGGAGGCGAGCACGCCGAGGGCGATGCGCATGGTCGTGGTCTTGCCGGAGCCGTTGGCCCCGACGAAACCGTAGATTTCCCCGGGGGCCACGGCGAGGCTCATGCCGTCGAGCACGAGGCGATCGCCGTAGGACTTGCGCAGCCCGTCGAGGACGAGGGAGCCGGGCATGGGGCTCCTCCTTCCGATGATTGGTGGGTGGTCGGTTCGGTGGTGGGCCGGGGCGCCGGGCGTCAATCGTCCGCCCGCGTCCAGGCGATGTACGCGTCGGGGACGTGCTGCATCACCTGGGACACGAGCAGGAGGGTCATGCCGGACAGGTACGCCGCCGCGGGGGCCCAGTCGGGATCGTTGACGAAGGCCCATGTGCCGACGCACACCATGATGACGGCCAGCGCCGTCACCATCCAGGTGAAAAGCTGGTAGGAGAGGGCGCGGATGCCCTCCACCTGCGCGCCCTCGTATTCGTCGAGGGCGGACAGCGGCGCGGAGGCCGCGTGGTCGGTGACGATGCCGAGCATCGTGCCGACGATGATGAGCACCACGACGCCGACCGGGAAACCGATGATGCCGGCCGCCGCCCAGCCCCGGCCCCCGTCACCGACGGCGGCGACCGCGATGGCGACGATGGCCAGCGCCTTGACGGCGAAGGAGGCGCCGAGGGCGACGACGAGGCCGCGCCGGGCCCGGCGGGAGCGCAGGCGGGTCAGTTTCCCGGAGGCCCGCCGGACCTCCTCGAGGTGCAGGGCGACGTGCGGGTCCTCCGCGGGGCGGTCCTGGTCGCGACCGGGCATGTCATTTCTCCTTCCGGTAGAGCTCCGCGGACATGGGCGTGAACTCCTCGCGGGAGAACACCGCCTCCACGGGCAGTGCGAAGACCTCGCAGATCCGGAACGCGAGATCGAGGCTGGGGTAGTGGTCGCCGCGTTCGAGCGCGCCGATCGTCTGCCTGTTGACGTCGATGCGCTCGGCCAGCTGAGCCCGGCTGAGGCCGTGCTCGGCCCGCAGGACGGCGATGCGGTTGAAGATGGGGCGTGACGGCGCCCGCCTGACTGGGCTCACATGGCGAAGTATTGTAAAAACCCAACACTTTGTCAAACGGGGGGACGGTATGTTCATGAATGGACATTCGTCGGCACCCCGCGGTGCCCCCTGCGGCCCTCTTGCCGCCGGCCCGGTACCCCGGGACACTGGCAGTCATGGATTCCCGCACCATCCCCTCCCTCCCCCTCAACGACGGCACGACCATTCCCCAGCTGGGCCTGGGCACGTGGCGCATGGACGACGCCGTCGCGCGCCGCGCGGTCCGCGAGGCGATTGAGATGGGCTACCGGCACATCGACACTGCGGCGGTGTACGGCAACGAAACCGGCGTCGGCCTGGGCATTGCCGACGCGATCCGCGATCGCCTCGTGGAGCGCCACGATCTCTTCGTCACCACCAAGATCTGGCACACCGACAACGGCCGTGCCCCGGCCCGCGCCTCCGCCGCGGCGTCGCTGGAGCGACTCGGCCTCGATTACGTCGACCTGCTGCTCGTCCACTGGCCCGCCGAGCGGAGGGGCCTGCACCGAGAGACGTTCGAGACCATCCTCGAGTTGCGGGAGGAGGGCCGCACCGTCTCCGCGGGCGTGTCCAACTTCTACCCGCGGGTGCTCGACGACCTGCCGGAGACCCCGGCCGTCAACCAGATCGAGCTCCACCCCTCCTTCCC
>JAEWGK010000098.1 GCA_023388385.1 Actinomycetes bacterium
ACCCCGCCCGCATATCGCGGCCATGTCCGGGGACATGCTCGGGCGCCCGCATCCGGCGGTCGTGGGATGAATGTACACCCCTCCGCCTTACCTGGGCAAATCCCTGGCGCACGGCATGTCGGTTGCGCGGCGAGGGCGCGGCGGGCCCGTCTGGCGACACGGGCCAGCGACCGCGGCGGACACGTGCGCACCACGGGCGTGACGACGCCCCGGGCGGCCCCAGAGGCGACCCACCTGCAGGAACAGCGATTCCGTCGCCACTTCTAGACAGATCGGTATGCAATGGGTTAGGGTCCCCATTCGTCGACAGACCCGTCGGTCTGCTTTTCCATTCCGTCATTCAAGGGGACACATGATTCTTACCGGCGCCGTTCTCGGCATCATCCTCGGCTACGCGCTGCAGCGCGGCCGCTTCTGCGTCACCGGCTTCCTCCGCGACGTGTGGCTGACGAAGTCCACCCGCGGCATCGCCGCCCTGCTCCTGGTCATCGCCGTCCACGCCGTCGGCGTCTGGTCGCTGACCGGCCTCGGCGCCATCGCGCCCGAGGCGGAGACCTTCTCCCCCGTTGCCACCATCCTCGGCGGCCTGATCTTCGGATGGGGCATCGTCCTGGCCGGCGGCTGCGCGACCGGCACGTACTACCGCGCAGGCGAAGGTCTCGTCGGCTCGTGGCTGGCGCTGGCCGCCTACGCCGCGACGGCGGCGTTCATGAAGATCGGCCCCGGGGCCGGCGTCACCGAAGCGCTGCGCGGGCAGACGATCGGCACCGGCACGATCCACGGCGATCTGCATCTGCCGGCCGTCATCCCCCTGGCCGCCCTCGTCGCGGTCACCGCCTGGCTGGTCCGCCGCGAGGCCACCCGCCCATCTCTACCGGTGCCGACACTGCCGCCGCGCAAGACCGGCCTGGCGCACCTCCTGACGGAGAAGCCCTGGGGGCTCTACACCACCGCAATCATCGTCGGCCTCATCGGCGTCGCCGCGTGGCCGCTGTCCACCGCCGCCGGTCGCAACGGTGGCCTGGGCATCACGACGCCGTCGGCACACCTGGTCGGCTGGACCGGCACCGGCGACCCGAAGTACCTCAACTGGGGCGTGATGCTGGTGCTCGGCATCATCGTGGGCTCCTACATAGCGGCGAAGCTCTCCGGCGAGTTCCGCGTCCGCGTCCCGGACGCCACCATCGCACAGCGCTCCGTCATCGGCGGCATCGCGATGGGCGTCGGGGCCGTGCTGGCCGACGGCTGCACCGTCGGCAACGGAATGGTCAACACCGGTCTGTTCTCCTGGCAGGGCTGGATCTCCCTCGTCGCCATGCTGCTCGGCTGCGGCGTCGCCACCCGCGTCTACCTCATGCGCAAGCCGCTGCTGCCGCGGCGCACCCGCGAACACGAGACGGCCGACGTCGCGGTCTAGCCCGCACGCTCCCCCAATCCTCCTCCATCCCCTCCGTCCCGTCCGGCGCGGCCGACGCCGCCCGGACCCGCCGGGGCTCGACCCCGGCGATGCGAACCCCACCGAAAGGAACCCGTTCATGGCCACCCACGTTCTCGAGACCAACGGCGCCGTCTGCCCCTTCCCGCTCATCGAGGCCAAGGAGAAGATGGCCACCCTCGACGACGGCGACGAGCTCGTCATCGGCTTCGATTGCACCCAGGCCACCGACGCCATCCCGCGCTGGGCCGCCTCCGAGGGTCACGGCGTCAAGGACTTCCGGGCCACCGGCGCCGCAGAGTGGACCATCACCGTCGTCAAGGGCGGCGCCTAAGTGCTGTGCCCCGGCAGGTTGCGATCGCTGCCGGGGCATCGCCGCACCCGGGGCGCCACCCCGCAGGTCCAAGTTGCGCTGCATGGGTCCATGTGTCGGCGAGGCCGGGTCCGGCCGCGGTTTGTCCACACCGCCGGGCGCGACTGCTGACTCCGTCCTTTCACGCCAGTAGGCTGGATGTCATGAATGACGTCCGAGACCCCGGGACCCGCGTGCGACAGGCGCTGACGGAGGCCCTCGCCGCCGTCGAGGACGCGGAACTGCGGCTTGACCGGGCGGCAGCCGCCCTGCGCCGCGAACTGGCGGAGGCGGTGCCGGCGGCACCCCCGGATCCGGACACCCCGTGCCCCACCGAATCGCCCGCGCCACCGGCTGCACCGCCGAGTGGCGGCACCGTGACGCCCGGCGCGGCGGCCGGCCCGTCGCTCCCCTCGCCGGCGGCGGCACCACCGCCCTGGGCACCGGACCCGGGACGGCCACCGGCTCAGGGTGGCGTCCTCCCGCGACCACCGGCACCGGCGGCCCCCTGGTGGACCGACGAGTCCCGGGTCGTCCGGGTGGTGTCCGTCGGCGGCGGCGTCATCACCGTGCTCGGCGTCATCCTGCTGGTGACCCTGGCCGTCCAGGCGGGCCTCCTCGGCCCGCTTGGCCGCGTCGTCCTCGCCTACTCCTTCGCCGCGGCCACCGCGACGGGTGCGTGGGCCACCGCCCGCCGGGGAATGCGCCCCATCGTCCCGGCGACGCTGGCGACCGTCTCCGCGTACGCGGTGATGCTCACATCATCGTCCCTGTCGTTTCTTCTGGGCTGGATACCCGCGGCCGCCGCCGTGATCCTCGTCGGCACGGCCGCGGTCGCTGCGGCGGCGGGACTCCGGCCGCTTCGCGGCTCCGCCGGTGTCACGGCGGTGATCGTGGCCGCAGCGGTGATCATGCCGCTCACCGCGACGGGGACCGTCGTCCGCGACGACGCGGGCGCTCCCCTCGCCGGATTGCTGACGTTCGCGGCCATCGCCGGATGCGCCCTGACGTGGTGGGGCTCGTCCCGCGCCCGGTCGATGCCGTCCATCGCCGTCATCGCGCTGGCGGTGGTCGGCTGGGCGGTCGTCCCGCTCGCCACCATCGGAGACATCGACTCCGAGGTGTCGGCGGCGATGGCGATGTGCGTCCTCGGCATCTCCCTCGCCGCACTCCTGGCGATGGCATCGCGGCGGCCCGTCTGGCGGCGCGCGCATGTCACCCATCTCCTCGCTGGCCTGGCCATGGCGGTCATGCCGACGGCCGCCGCCGCACCGGTCATCGCCAACGAGATCCTCGACGCTCCCCTCGGCGATCGTCCGGTGCTCGCGCCGGCGGTCGCCGTCGCCCTCGCCGCGGCGGGCCTGGTCATCGCCCGGCACCTGCCGCCGAGCAGGGTCGAGGCCGTGGAGAATCCGGATGCACCGGAGGGCTCCAGGGCCCCGGTGGCGCCGCTTCCTCCGACGACGACGATGCACGCGATGGCCGTCGTCGCGTTCCTGCCCATCATCTGGCTGGCGACGATGCTCGACTCCGGGCTCTGGGACGCGCTCCTGCTCGTCGGCGTACCACTCGCCGTCGTCGTCTGGCGCCGCTGCTCCGCAACGGTCCTGCTGGAGGTCGCGATGTGGACATGGCTGGTCGTGATGGTCTGCTGGGGCCACCGGACGGTCATCGATCCCGTCTTTGTGGCCCGGCGCGACGTGTCCGCCGGGGATCTCGCCTCGGCGATCCTGCAGATCGGCGTCGCCGCCGCACTCGTCGCCGTCTGCGTCGACGTCCTCGCCGCCCGGCGGGCCGCGGCGCGGGCCAGGGCGGACGCCCCGGCGACAGAGGACGTCCCGGCCCGTGGAGCGGGGAATGCCCGCGGCGACCGTGCGGACGGGCGCATCCACCCCCTGCTGATCGCGTTCGCGGCCCTGCTCTGCACGGCCGCCCCGATCCTCCTGCTCATCCAGGCGGCCGGAGGCGGCTTCCCCCTCGCCCACATGGTCGTCTCCGTCCTGTGGATGGGCGCGGCCGCGTTCCTCCTCCTCAGCCCGCCGCGGCTCACCGGTGACGCCCCCGCCTCCGCGGGGCTCCTGCTCGCGGCGGCGGCGACAGCGAAGCTCGTCCTGTTCGACATGTCCGCGATGAACGGCTGGGCCCGCGCGTTCGCGTTCCTCATCTGCGGTGTGATCCTGCTAATCATGGCCATCGGGCGCAGCCGCCGAAGCGGCGGGGACGACGACGGCCGACGGGCCCGGCATGAGGCGGAGGCGCCGTCACGCGGCTGGCCGTAAGTGCCCCGGCAGGTTGTGAACGCTGCCTGCCGGGGCCTCGGCGCATCCGGCCGCGCATCCCCGCAGCGACGCCCCCGCCGGGAAGGCGGCGACTGGTTCTGCGACGTCACAACCACCGGGGCCGAGGAGACGCAGCTGCCCGTCGGCGGCGTCGACGCGTGGCAGGCCCTCCGGCTGGCCATGCGGGCCGCCGACGCCATCATCGACGGCCATCCCGGCGCGACCTGCGACGGCATCCCGGGCGCCTTCTGACGGGAGCCTTCTGAGCGGACGCGAGCGCGCCCGCATCGCCGACAGCACGACCCGCGACCGAACCCGCCTCACGCCCCCGGCAGCATGTGACGCAGGAAACGGCCGGTGTGGCTCGCCGGGGACGCGGCGACGTCCTCCGGCGTGCCCTCGACGACGATGGTGCCGCCGCCGGCACCACCCTCTGGCCCCATGTCGATGATCCAGTCGGCGGCCTTGATGACGTCGAGGTTGTGCTCGATGACGATGACGGTGTTGCCCTTGTCAACGAGCCCCTGCAGCACGAGCATGAGCTTGCGGACG
>JAEWGK010000145.1 GCA_023388385.1 Actinomycetes bacterium
GCCGGAGGGCTCCCGGCCCGGAATCGACTGCAGGGAGGTGAGCCGATGAGCACCCACGCCCGGACCAACGCCCGGCCCGGCCGCACCCGAGAGCTGCTGCTCCTGCTGTTGGCCGGCGTCATCACGCTCCTGGCCCTCGTGTCCATGCAGATGGGCCAGGGCACCCGCACGACGACGGACACGCTGTGGATCCTGGGTGGCTTCATCGCCATCTTCGGCACCGCGCACGTCGTCCTGCGCATCTTCGCGCCGTGGGCGGACCAGATCATGCTGCCCGTCGTGGCGGCCCTCAACGGCCTTGGCCTGGTGGTCATCCACCGCCTGGACCTGGCCAACGACACGTCCCTGGTGCGCAACCAGGTGTTGTGGACCGTCATCGGCGTCATCATGTTCATCGCCGTGATCGTGCTGCTGCGCGATCACCGGTCGCTGACGCGCTACGCCTACCTGCTGGGCCTGCTGGGCCTGTTTCTGCTGGCGCTGCCGCTCGTGTGGCCGTCGTCGATCAACGCCGACGCGCGCATCTGGATCTCCATCGGCCCGTTCTCCGTCCAGCCGGGCGAGTTCGCCAAGGTGCTGCTGCTGATCTTCTTCGCGCAGCTGCTGGTGAACAAGCGCTCCCTGTTCAACGTGGCCGGCAAGCGCGTGCTGGGCATGGACTTCCCGCGCCTGCGCGACCTGGGCCCGATCCTGGTCGTGTGGTTCATCGCGCTGCTCATCATGGCGGCGCAGAACGACTTCGGCCCGGCGCTGCTGCTGTTCGGCACGGTGCTGGCCATGCTGTACATCGCAACGTCGCGGGCATCCTGGCTGCTCATCGGCCTGGGTCTCGTCGCCGTCGGCGGCGTCGCCGTCTACCAGGTCTCGGCGAAGATCCAGGACCGCGTCACCAACTTCATCGACCCGATCGGCCACTACGACATGGGCGGCTTCCAGCTGTCCCAGGCGCTGTTCGGCATGAGCTGGGGCGGCCTGACCGGCTCCGGCCTGGGCGCGGGCTACCCGCAGAACGTGCCGGTGGCCCATTCCGACTTCATCCTCGCCGCCGTCGGCGAGGAGATGGGCTTCGCGGGCCTCGCCGCGGTGCTGCTGCTGTTCGCCGTCCTGGTCTCCCGCGGCTTCACCGCGGGCCTGCAGGTCCGCGACAGCTTCGGCAAGCTGCTCGCCGCCGGCCTTGCCATGACGCTGGCCATCCAGATCTTCGTCGTCGTCGCCGGCATCTCCAAGCTGATGCCGATGACGGGCCTGACGACGCCGTTCATGTCGGCCGGCGGCTCCTCTCTGCTGGCCAACTACATCCTGGTGGCCGTCCTGCTGCGCATCTCCAACCTGGCGCGCATGCCGTGGGAGACCGCGGCGCCGGACGCCGGCGCCGCCGACCGGGGGGAGGTGACCGCCCGATGAACCGCTCCATCCGCCGCGGGGCCGTCTTCGCGCTCGTCCTCGTCGTCATCCTGCTGGCCAACCTCACGTGGGTGCAGGTGTTCCAGCGCGAGGAGTACGCGGAGAACCCGCTGAACAACCGCCAGTTCATGGAGGAGAAGTCCCGCCCCCGCGGCCAGATCTCCGCGGGCGGCGAGGTCCTGGCCCACTCGGTGAAGGGCACCGACGACTTCTACGTCCGCGAGTACGGCGACGACGCCCAGATGTACGGCCCCGTCCTCGGCTACCTGTCCGACGTCTACGGCGCCGCGGGCCTCGAGTCCTCCCACAACAGCATCCTGAACGGCACCGACCCATCCCTGGCGACGACCCGGCTGATGGACACCATCACCGGCAAGGAGGGCGCCGGCGCCGACCTCGAGCTGACCATCAACCCGGACGCCCAGCGCACGGCGTACCGCCAGCTGGCCGACAACGGCTACGTCGGCTCCGTCGTCGCGCTGCGGCCGTCGACCGGCGAGGTCCTCGCGATGGCCTCGACGCCGTCCTACGACCCGCGCCCCATCGTCGGCGGCGACCAGGACACGTGGGCGCAGCTGAACTCCGACCCGGACGCGCCGCTGCTCAACCACGCGGTGCAGCGCCCGCTGCCGCCGGGCTCCACCTTCAAGGTGCTCACCACCATCGCCGCGGTGGAGAAGGGCGCGACGCCGGACACGAAGCTGACCGGCGCCCCGTCCATCACGCTGCCGAACACGACGACGACGCTGGAGAACTACGGCGGCTCGGCGTGCGCCGGCGGCGGCGAGGTGACGCTCACCGAGGCGTTCCGCCGCTCCTGCAACACGGCCTTCGTCCAGCTCGGCATCGACACCGGCGCCGACGCCCTGCGCGACGTCGCCGATCGGTTCAACGTCGGCGAGACGTTCCCGGACATCAAGGCCCCGCAGGATCGGTCGACCATCGGCGAGATCCCGGACGACGCGGCGCTCGGCCAGACGTCCATCGGCCAGCGCGACGTCATGTTCACGCCGATGCAGAACGCCGTCATCGCGGCGACCATCGCCAACGGCGGCACGATGATGTCGCCGCACATCGTCTCCAAGGTCACCGGCCGCAACCTGAAGGTCATCGACGAGTACGAGCCGGAGGAAATCCGCGAGGCGATCCACCCGGACACCGCGCGCGTCCTCACCGGGCTCATGCACCAGGCCGAGTCCTGGGCCGGCGGCAACGGCTCCCGCGTCGCGTCGAAGACCGGCACGGCCGAGCACGGCTCCGTGCGCGGCCAGCTGGCGCCGCACGTCTGGTACATCGCGTTCGACGAGCAGGCCGACGTCGCCGTCTCCGTCGTCGTCGAAAACGGCGGCGGCCACGGCCAGTCGGCCACCGGCGGCTCCGTCGCCGGACCCGTCGGCAGGGCGGTCATGCAGTCCGTGGCCGCGTCGGGGCGGTGACGGCCCATGACCCGTGACCTCACCGCGGACGCCGCCGGCGTCCAGGAGATGATCGCCGACGACCGGTACCGCGTGCAGCGCGTCATCGGCCGTGGCGGCATGGCGACGGTGTGGCTCGCCGACGACGTGCTCGCCGGCCGGCCCGTCGCCGTCAAGGTCCTCAAGTCCGAACTGTCCAGCGATCCGGAGTTCCGCCAGCGCTTCCGCAACGAGGCCTCCGCGGCCCGCAGCGTCGACAGCCCCAACGTGGTGACCATCCACCGGTACAACGAGGGCTCGGCCGGCGGCCGCGACTTCTGCTTCATCATCATGGAGTTCATCCGGGGCGAGGCGCTGGACGAGGTGCTGCGCCGCCGCGGCGATCTGCCGGAGCACCTGGCCGTCGACGTCGTGCTGCAGACCGCGCACGGCCTGTCGGCGATCCACGCCGCCGGACTGGTCCACCGCGACATCAAGCCGGCGAACCTCCTGGTGACGCCGGAGGGCCTGGTCAAGATCACCGACTTCGGCATCGCGAAGGCCGCCGAGGCCGTGCCGCTGACGCGGACCGGCTACGTCGTCGGCACCGCCCAGTACCTGTCGCCGGAGCAGGCCGCCGGCCGCGACGTCGACCCGGCGACGGACATCTACTCGCTCGGCTGCGTCGCCTACGAGATGACGTCGGGCACGCGCCCGTTCGGGGGCGACTCCACCGTCGCCATCGCGCTGAAGCACCTCAACGATCCGCCGCCGCCGCTGCCGCGCTCCGTGCACCCGCACGTGCGCGAGCTCATCGGCATCATGCTGCGCAAGAACCCGAGGGATCGCTACGCCGACGGCCGGGAGCTGGCGCTCGCCGTCGAGCGGGTGCGGATGGGCCACCGACCTCCGCAGCCACGCGGCGCCAAGCCGACGGTGCACCGCCAGTCCAACGC
>JAEWGK010000194.1 GCA_023388385.1 Actinomycetes bacterium
CCGGATATGCGGACGTCATCACGCATCCTCACCCCATCCCCCATTCGGGGCTGATTCGGGCGAGGCGCGCAGCCGACCAGGCCGCCGCGGGCACCCGCGCGGCCTCCTCCGCAGCGTCGTGCACCAGGCCGCGAGTCGGCCGGCCCGGCGTAGCCCCAGTCGATGTCCATGAAGCCCCACGCCGCGACGCTCATCACCACGAGGATGAGCACGGTCGGCGGCACGGTCCAGCGCTCGAACGCGCTGATGGCGCGGTAGCCGATGAAGGAGATGGCGCCCCGGCCGGCGCCGCCGCGTCCGCTTCTTCCACCGCCGCGCGGACCTCGGTGAACCGCATCGGGTCAAACAGCCCGATGTCGTGCGCCGTCGCGCCGTCGAGCGCCAGGTCCGCGAGGATCTCGCCGACGACCGGCGCGAACTTGAAGCCATGGCCGGAGAACCCGCAGGCGATCGTGACGCCGTCCTTGAGCGGGTGCGCGCCGATGACGAAGTGGTGGTCGGGCGTGACCGTGTACATGCACGCCTTGGCCTTCACCAGGGCGCCGTCGGCCAGCGCGGGCACGGTGACGCGCAGGCGGCGGCGCATGTCGGCGATCTCGTCGTCGTGGACCTCGCGGTCCAGTTGGTCGGGGTCGACGGGGCCGCCCCTGCGGAAGAACGCGACCTTCGCCCCGGCCTCCCTCCCGTCGGAGGCGGGGAATCCGTAGATCTGGGCGGACTCGAGCGCCCCGCCGCCGTCGGTGCAGGCCCCCGCGCCGGCGCCGGCCGCGCCCTCGTGAACGTAGACGGGCATGCGCGCGAACTCGCCGTACGCGTCGCCGGGATCGAACCAGTACATGACCTGGCGCTCGGCGAACTGGGGGATGCGGGCGTCGGCGAAGATGCCCGGCGACCACGCGCCGGCGCAGACGACGACGTGCCCGGCGACGTACCCGCCGGTCTCCGTCTCCACCGCGACGGAACCGTCGGGCCGCGGCATCACGGCCAGCACCTTCTCGTCGAAGCGCAGCCGTGCCCCCGAGGCCTCGGCGCGGGCGAGCTGCGCGGCGACGGTGGCCTCCGGGCGCACGAAGCCGGCGCGCGCCTCGTGGAGCAACTGCTCCCCCTCCCCGAGCCGCAGCTCCGGGTACCGCGCGGCCGTCTCCGCCGCGTCGAGCACCTCGTGCTCCAGGCGGTGCGTGACCGCGGAGATGCGGGAGCCCGCGAACGTCTCGGACGTCGGCGGACCCGCGTAGACGCCGCCGGTCATGTGGACGATCGGCTCGCCGCCGCACTCCCGCGCCCGCGCGTCGAGCTCCTCCCACAGCTCGAACGCGCGGGCCAGCAGCGGCACGTACGACGGGTGTTCGAAATACGACATGCGGATGATGCGCGATCCGCCTCCATGCGAGGCCATGTCGTGGCCCCGCCCGAACCTCTCGAATCCCAGCACGTCCGCCCCGCGTGCGGCGAGGTGGTCTGCCGCGGCCGAGCCCATCGTCCCCAATCCGACGACGATGACGTCGGCGTCCCGGTGTCCGTCCATCACGGCTCCTCCTTCCGTCGTGCGGCGGGTTCCCGTCGTCACGCTCTGGGTCGTCGAGCTACAGCCAACCCCGTTGGCCGGTGCGCGCCACGCGGAGTTACCGGGATTTCACGTCCGGAACAGAGCCGAAACACGCGCGCGGGGGACGTCGTCACGCACCGCGCCCACACCGCGCCTCACCGGAAGTCGCGGCTGCGCCCGGCGATCACCGGCCCCGACACCGCCTCCCGCAGCGGCCAGAGCCGGTCCGCCGTCACCGTCACCGCGCCGCCGGCGTTGCGCGCGATGCCGCGGACCAGCAGCGCGCGCTCGGTCACGGCCACGCGCCGGTGGCGCTCCCACAGGCCGGGCGAGCACATGACGTTCATCAGCCCGGTCTCGTCCTCCATGCCCAGGAAGATGACGCCGCCCGCGGTGCCCGGCCGCTGGCGGTGCGTGACGACGCCCCCCACCAGCACCCGCGTCCCGTCGGGCGTGGAGCGGAGCGCCCCGGCCGTCGTCACGCCAATCGCGTCGAGCTCCCCGCGGAGCTTCGCGACGGGGTACTCGTCCGGCGTGACCCCGAACCCGGCCAAATCGGCGGCGGCGAGCTCGAATTCGCTCATGCCCGGCAGCGCCGGGGCATGGACGGCGGTGAGGCCGGGGAGCATGCCCTCGCGCTCGGTGGCGGCGACGCCGGCGGCCCACAGCGCCTGGCGGCGGTCGAGGCCGAAGCAACCGAGCGCCCCTGCGCGGGCGAGCGCCTCGACCTGCGCGACGGTGAGGCCCGCTCGGCGGGCGAGGTCGGCGATGCCGTCGAAGGGGCCGCCACCCGCGCCGTCCCGGGCCTCCACGATGCGGCGCGCGGCGTCCTCCCCCAGCCCCCGCACCGACGCCAACCCCAGGCGGATGCGACCGCCGGGACAGTCGGCCTCGACGCCGGAGACGGACACGTCGGGGCCGTCGCAGCCGACGCCGTGGCGGCGGGCGTCGGCGACGAGGGACTGTGCCGAGTAGAAGCCCATCGGCTGGGCGCGGAGCAGGGCGACGCAGAACTCCGCAGGGTAGTGAAACTTGAACCAGGCGGAGAAGTACACCAGCGACGCGAAGGATTGGGCGTGCGACTCCGGGAAGCCGTAGGCGGCGAAGGCGACAATCTTGTCCCACAGCCGGTCGGCGACCTCGCCGACGATGCCGTTGGTCTCCCGCAGGCCACCGAGGAACCGCTCGCGCAGGGCGCCCATCCGCTCGACGGACCGCTTGGAGCCCATCGCGCGGCGCAGTGCGTCGGCCTCGGCGCCGGTGAAGCCGGCGGCGTCGACGGCGATCTGCATGAGCTGCTCCTGGAACAGCGGGATGCCCAGGGTCTTGCCCAGGGACCTCTCCAGCACCGGGTGGTCGTAGGTCACCGGCTCCTGCCCGTTGCGCCGGCGGATGTACGGATGGACGCTGCCGCCCTGGATGGGGCCGGGGCGGATGAGCGCGACCTCGACGACCAGGTCGAAGAACTCCCGCGGGCGCAGCCGCGGCAGCGTCGCCATCTGGGCGCGGGACTCGACCTGGAACACGCCGACGGCGTCGGCGCGGGAGAGCATGGCGTAGACCTCCGGCTCCGCCACGTCTATCTCCCACAGCTCGACGCGGCGGCCGCGGTGGGCCTCCACCAGGTCGATGCAGTGGTGGATGGCCTCGAGCATGCCGAGGCCCAGCAGGTCGAACTTCACCAGCCCGGCGGCGGCGCAGTCGTCCTTGTCCCACTGGACGACGGATCGGCCCTCCATCCGCGCCCACTCCACCGGCACGACGTCGGCGATCGGCCGGTCGCAGATCACCATCCCGCCGGAGTGGATGCCCAGGTGGCGAGGACCGCCGCGGAACCCGTCGGCGAGCTCCGCGACCTCCGCCGGCGGCTCGGCGAGTCCGTTCACCCACGCGTCGACGAGCCCCGGCGGGTGGCCCAGCGCCCGCGCCGCGTCGCGCAACGCCCCGCGCCGCCGGTACGTGACGACGTTCGCGACCTGCGCCGCCCGGTCCCGCCCGTAGCGGCGGTAGGCGTACTGGATGACCTCCTCCCGGCGGCCCGACTCGATGTCCAGGTCGATGTCCGGCGGTCCGTCGCGCTCCGGGGACAGGAAGCGCTCGAACAGCAGGCCCGCACCGACCGGGTCGACGTTCGTGATGCCGAGCGCGAAGCACACGACCGAGTTCGCCGCCGACCCGCGGCCCTGCGCGAGGATGCCCTCCCTCCGGCAGAAGCCGCAGATGTCGTGGACGATGAGGAAGTAGCCCGGGAAGCCGAGCTCCTCGATGACCGCGAGCTCCCGCTCCAGCTGCCCGCGGGCGCGGACCGCAAGATCCGGGTCCGCCGCCGCGTACCGCGGGACGAAGCCGCAGCGGGCCAGATCCGCCAGGTGCGACGCCTCGTCCCGGCCCTCCGGGGTCTCCCAGCCGGGCAGCCGCGGGGCGATGAGGTCGAGGGAGAAGGCGCACTCCCCCGCAATCGCCGCCGTGCCCTCCAGGACCCCGGGCAGGTGGCCGAGGAACCTCTCCAGCTCCGCCGGCGACCGCAGCCACGTCCCGCCGACCGGGGGCAGAGCCGCCTCGTGGTCGTCGAGGGACTCGCGCACCGCCAGGGCGTGCTT
>JAEWGK010000281.1 GCA_023388385.1 Actinomycetes bacterium
CGCCGCCTCCGCGCGAGCCCCGCAGCCCCGCGAGCGCGCACGCGAGCGCGACGACGCCGGCGCCGGTCATGGTCACCGCCATCGACAGCGAGGCGCTGGAGCCCAGGCCGACCAGCGGGGAGACGACCGCCGCGCACGTGAACTGCAGGAAGCCGAGCAGACCGGAGGCCGCGCCGACGCCCGCGCCGGCGTCGGAGACCCGGTCGAGCGCCAGCGTCGTGGCGTTGCCCAGGATGAGGCCCATCGACGCGACGGCGACGGCCATGAGCGGCAGCGTCACCGTCAGCGACGGGCCGGCCAGCGCCCCCGCCAGCAGGCCGGCGGAGGCCAGCAGCGCCGCCGCGAGCCCGGCGACGAGCAGCGCGCGGGCCCCGATCCGGCCGACCAGCCGGGCGTTGATCGCGGACATGGCGACGATGAGCAGGCCATTGAAGCCGAACACCAGCGAATACGTCCGCGGCGACAGGCCCAGCTGATCCTGCAGCACAAACGGGGAGCCCGAGATGTAGGCGAACATCACGGAGAAGCCGATGGCGAACGCCAGCAGCAGCGGCACGAAGCCGGGCACGCGCAGCACTCGGGCGATGCCGGGCAGCAGGCCGCGGACTGCGCCGGAGGAGCGGCGCGAGGGCGGCAGTGACTCGGGGACGACCAGGACGGATGCGGCGATCATCACGCCGTTGACGAGTGCCAGCGTCCAGAAGACCCCGCGCCAGCCGGTGACGGGGATGAGGAACCCGCCGAGGACCGGCCCGACCACCGGCGCGATGCCGTTGATGGCCATCATGAGGGAGTACGCCCGCGCCGCGGCGGCGCCGTGGACGAGATCCGGGATCACGGCGCGCCCGACGACGACGCCCGCGCCGCCGGCCAGGCCCTGCAGCAGGCGCAGGGCGACGAGCGCGCCGGCGGTCGGCGCAAGTGCGCAGGCGACGGAGGAGACGAGGAACGCCATCGATGAGCCGATGAGCATCCGGCGGCGGCCCACCGCGTCGGAGATCGGGCCGGCGAGGAGCTGTCCGATGGCGAGGCCGGCCATGAACGTCGTCAGCGTCAGCTGGATGGTGCTGGCCGTCGCGCCGAGGTCCCCGGCCATGGCCACGAGGCCCGGCAGGTACATGTCGGTGCCGAGCGGCGCGGCGGCCGACAGGAGGGCGAGTGCGGACAGCGGTCCGGGGCCGATGCCGCCGGCGGGGCGTGAGGGGGAGCGGACGGGTCGTGACACGTCGCCGAAGTCTATTGCGCGGTCCGGCACCGCGTCCGCCGTGACCGGGATTTGGCCGGGTTGGGGAGCCCGTGCGATAATTCCCGGGCTGCGGATCGGCGGTGCGCGTCGGTTCGGGCCCGCGTGATTTCCGCACGCGCGGCCCGGCTCCGAGACCCCCGCCGGGTGATCCGCCGCATTTCAGCAATGACCGCGTGCGTCCGGGACGGAAATCCGGCGCACACTTTGAAATCCAGGTCGAGGAGAATCGCAGTGATTCAGCAGGAATCGCGTCTGCGGGTCGCCGACAACACCGGTGCCAGGGAAATCCTGTGCATCCGCGTGCTCGGCGGCTCCACCCGACGCTTCGCCGGCATCGGCGACGTCATCGTCGCCGCCGTCAAGGAGGCGACCCCGGGCGGCAACGTCAAGTCCGGCGAGATCGTCAAGGCCGTCATCGTCCGCGCCAAGAAGGAGACCCGTCGTCCGGACGGCTCCTACATCTCGTTTGACGAGAACGCCGCCGTCATCATCAAGGCCGACGGCGAGCCCCGAGGCACCCGCATCTTCGGGCCGGTCGCCCGTGAGCTGCGCGACAAGAAGTTCATGAAGATCGTGTCCCTCGCCCCGGAGGTGATTTAAGTGAAGATCCGCAAGGGCGACACCGTCCTCGTCATCGCCGGCCCCGACAAGGGCGCGAAGGGCACCGTGATCGAGGCCTACCCGGCCCGGGACAAGGTCCTGGTCGAGGGCGTCAACCGCATCAAGAAGCACGTCGCCGACTCGGCGGCCGAGCGCGGCGCCTCCTCCGGCGGCATCGTCACGCAGGAGGCCCCGATCCACGTGTCGAACGTCATGCTGCTCGACGAGGACGGCACGCCGACCCGCGTCGGCTACCGCTTCGACGAGGATGGCACGAAGGTTCGCATCTCCCGCCGCACCGGGAAGGACATCTGATCATGAGCGAGAACTACACCCCCCGCCTGAAGGCGCGCTACCGCTCGGAGATCCGCGACAACCTGCAGAAGGAGTTCTCCTTCGACAACGTGATGCAGATTCCGGGCATCACCAAGGTGGTCGTCAACATGGGCGTCGGCGAGGCCGCGCGCGACTCCAAGCAGATCAACGGCGCGCTCAACGACCTGACCCTCATCACGGGCCAGAAGCCGCAGCTGCGCCGTGCCCGCAAGTCCATCGCCAACTTCAAGCTGCGCGAGGGCATGCCGATCGGCGCCCGCGTCACGCTGCGCGGCGACCGCATGTGGGAATTCCTGGACCGTCTGCTGACGGTCGCCCTCCCGCGAATCCGCGACTTCCGCGGCCTGTCCGACAAGCAGTTCGACGGCCACGGCAACTACACGTTCGGTCTGTCCGAGCAGTCGATGTTCTACGAGATCGACATCGACAAGATGGACAAGCCGCGCGGCATGGACATCACCGTCGTCACCACCGCGACCAACAACGAGGAGGGCCGCGCGCTGCTGCGCGAGCTGGGCTTCCCGTTCAAGCAGGCCCACCACCGCGACTAGTCGCGGCGTCCGGCCCGGTTCACCGGACCGTGGAGCCCCGCCCGGGCTCCGTGATCCCCGCCGAGGGGATCGCGGGGCCCGGGTTTTTCGCATGACGACACCTCCTGCACCACGTCGCGAAGGCTGGCCGGGCGTGGCGGCCCAATCGATTCAGATGGGGGCTCGACGAGCATGGGGCGACGAGTCCTGGATGCCGACGCACCCCGGGTGACCAGCGCCATGTGCGGCGCGGGGCCGTGCCGAACCTGGCCGGGACCCGGGAACGGCCCTGGAATCGACTGAGAAAAATTAAGGTCACGATTTGACAAAGGTTGGTGGGTGGGGTTTGTTGGCACCTATGAAGAAGTCTCTCGGTACCGCACTCCGCGCCACCGCGGCCGCGGGCGTCGTCGCGCTCGGCGCCGGCGTCCTCGTCCCGATGGCCACCGCCGACCCGGCCGCCCCGGCCCCCGCCGCTGCCCCGGCCGCCGCCCCGGCGACCATCGATCCGGCTGCGCTCGCGCAGCTGCAGGACCGCATCAACGCCCAGGGGTACGACGTCCAGGCCCCGATGCTCAACCTCCCGGCCGGCTTCGGCCAGGGCGTCTCCACCCCGAAGGACCTCGTGGCCTTCGGCGACTCCTTCACGGCGAACGCCGGCAAGGGCGGCCCGCGCGGTCTCGAGCCGGGCCAGACCCCGCTCGTCGCCAACTGCGCCACCGACATGGAGAACTGGCCGAAGATCGTCGGCCGCGAGACCAACCGCTCCGTCGGCGACTGGTCCTGCAACGGCACGGGCGGTGCCCCGATCGTCCAGCTTGTCGGATACCTCGAGGCCGCCATCATGTACGGCGACATCGGCCCGGGCACCAAGGACGTCGTCCTCATGTACGGCGGCATGGACACCGTCCAGTGGGTCGACATGGCCGGGCAGTTCGCCAACGTCCCGGTCCCGGACGAGTCCGTGTACCGCCAGCTGGTCCAGCACGTGAAGCGCCGCATCAACGAGGTCGCCCCGGACGCCCGCGTGACGTTCACCTCCTACCAGGCCTACGCCGAGCCGTCCTCCGAGGGCAACGGCGAGAACCTGTGCCTGGTGAACCTCCCGGGCAACAACGTCGTCCGCATCCCCACCCCGGGTTCGGACCGGGTCCAGGAGGCCTTCCGGGACAACCTGCGCAACGCGGCCCACTCCGCCGGCGCGCACTTCATCGACGTCTACGAGCCGACGAGGTCCCACTCGACCTGCGCCTCGGAGGACGAGCGTTGGGTCGCCGGCTTCATGGACCCGAAGATGGGCCCGATGACCAACCACCCGACCATCCAGGGCCAGTACGGCATGGCCGGCATCATCAAGGCCGGCCTGGGCTTCTAGGAACCCGCCGACCTGAGAGCCTTCTCCCGCCCCGCCGCGCACATGCGCGGCGGGGCGGGTTTCCGCGTTCCCGGGGTGTGGGCCGCCGGTGCGGGCCGTCGTCACGCGATCGGGGCGATTTGGCCGGGTCACGGGCGTCTTGCTACCGTTGAACGGTCCCGCACGGAAACGGGGCCGTCCCCGCATGCCCATATGCGGGCGGGCCCCCGCGCGGGCCGAGAACCGCACTACTTTGCTGAAGGCCCGCCGCCCACAGGGCGTCCCGGCCGTCGAGGGTGGCGAGCCGCCGCGGCTACTGAACCGCGGTGGCGCGAGCAGCCCGCAAATCGACCGGATCACGCCGAACGGGGTGGCAGGAACCGCAGCGAGAAAGGACACGGTCACCTGACATGACCATGACTGATCCCATCGCCGACATGCTGTCGCGCGTGCGCAACGCGAACAACGCGTACCACGACTCCGTCTCGATGCCGTCCTCGAAGCTCAAGGCGCACATCGCCGAGATCCTCAAGCAGGAGGGCTACATCAAGGACTTCACCGTCGAGGACGCCAAGGTCGGCAAGACCCTGACCATGACGCTGAAGTACGGCCCGTCCCGTGAGCGTTCGATCGCCGGGCTGCGCCGCGTCTCCAAGCCGGGTCTGCGCGTCTACGCGAAGTCCACCAACCTGCCGAAGGTCCTGGGTGGCCTGGGCGTGGCCATCATCTCCACGTCTCAGGGTCTCCTGACCGATCGCCAGGCCGCCGAGAAGAAGGTGGGCGGGGAAGTCCTCGCCTACGTCTGGTAAGGGGGAAACGAAGCAATGTCGCGTATCGGCAAGAACCCCGTCGTCATCCCGTCGTCCGTCACCGCCACCGTCGACGGCCAGGACGTCACCGTCAAGGGCCCGAAGGGCGAGCTGTCCTTCACCGTTCCGGCGCCGATCTCGGTCGCCCAGGAGGACAACCAGCTCGTCGTCACCCGCCCGGACGACAACCGCAAGAGCCGTTCCCTGCACGGCCTCTCCCGCTCGCTGATCAACAACATGGTCGTGGGCGTCACCGAGGGCTACGTCATCAAGATGGAGATCTTCGGCGTCGGCTACCGCGTGCAGAAGAAGGGCAAGGACCTCGAGTTCTCGCTCGGCTACTCGCACCCGGTGCTCATCGAGGCCCCGGAGGGCATCACCTTCGAGGTCGACGGCACCACGAAGTTCTCCATCGCTGGCATCGACAAGCAGCAGGTCGGTCAGCTCGCCGCGAACATCCGCCGTCTCCGCAAGGACGACCCCTACAAGGGCAAGGGCATCCGCTACGAGGGCGAGCAGATCCGCCGCAAGGTCGGAAAGACGGGTAAGTAATGAGCAACACCAACGAAAAGCGCCTCCCTGTCGGCCGGGACATCTCCACCCGCCGCCGCGTCGCCCGCGTCCGCCGCCACGCGCGCCTGCGCAAGTCGCTGCGCGGCACCGCGGAGACCCCGCGCCTCGTCGTCCACCGCTCCTCGCGCCACATCAGCGCCCAGGTCATCGACGACACGACCGGCCACACCCTGGCCGCCGCGTCCACCGTCGAGGCCGCGCTGCGCGACGTCGAGGGCGACAAGAAGGCCAAGGCCGCCAAGGTCGGCCAGGCCATCGCCGCCCGCGCCAAGGAGGCCGGCATCGAGCAGGTCGTCTTCGACCGCGGCGGCTACCAGTACCACGGCCGCGTCGCGGCCCTGGCCGACGCCGCCCGCGAAGGTGGTCTGAAGTTCTAATGACGACGCGAAACGGAATCTCGAACGGAAGGAACGCGTGATGTCTGAAACGCAGAAGCGTGACGGCGGACGTGGCTCCGCCAACAACTCCAACGACCGCCGCGGCGGCCGTGAGGGCCGCGGCGGCCGCGACAACCGCCGCCAGCAGGACGAGCGCTCGCAGTACATCGAGCGCGTCGTCACCATCAACCGCGTGTCGAAGGTCGTGAAGGGCGGTCGCCGCTTCAGCTTCACCGCGCTGGTCATCGTCGGCGACGGCGAGGGCATGGTCGGCGTCGGCTACGGCAAGGCGAAGGAGGTGCCGGCCGCCATCCAGAAGGGCGCCGAGGAGGCCCGCAAGAACTTCTTCCGCGTCCCGATGATCGGCGGCACCATCCCGCACCCGGTGCAGGGCGAGACCGCCGCCGGCGTCGTCCTCCTGCGCCCGGCCGCCCCGGGTACCGGCGTCATCGCCGGCGGCGCGGTCCGCCCGGTGCTGGAGTGCGCCGGCGTCCAGGACGTCCTGTCGAAGTCCCTGGGCTCCGACAACGCCATCAACGTGACCCACGCCACCGTCGACGCTCTGAAGCAGCTGGTGCGTCCGGAGGAGGTCGCCGCCCGCCGCGGCAAGACCATCGAGGAGGTGGCCCCGGCCGGCATGCTGCGGGCCCGTGCAGGACAGGGGGCGTAAGCAGCAATGGCTCTGAAGATCACCCAGGTCCGCGGCACCGCGGGCTCCAAGCAGAAGCAGAAGGACTCGCTGCGCACGCTCGGCCTGAAGCGCCGTCATCAGTCCGTCGTCCGTCCGGATACCCCGGAGGTCCGCGGGCTCGTGAACGTCGTCCGTCACATGGTCGAGGTCGAAGAAGTGGCGGGGGAGTAGGTAAACATGAGCGATCCCATCAAGCTCCACGACCTGGCCCCGGCTCCGGGGTCCCGCAAGAACAAGACGCGCGTCGGCCGCGGTGAGGCCTCCAAGGGCAAGACCGCCGGCCGCGGCACCAAGGGCACCGGCGCCCGCAAGCAGGTTTCCGCCGCCTTCGAGGGCGGCCAGATGCCGCTGCACATGCGCCTGCCGAAGCTCAAGGGCTTCAAGAACCCGGCGAAGGTCACCTTCCAGGTGGTCAACGTCGAGGACCTCGCCCGCCTCTTCCCGGAGGGCGGCGACATCACCGTCGCCGATCTCGTGGCGAAGGGCGCCGTCCGCGCCAACCAGCCCGTCAAGGTGCTGGGCGACGGCGAGCTGAGCGTCAAGGTCAACGTCACCGCCGACAAGTTCTCGCGCTCCGCCAAGGAGAAGATCGAGAACGCCGGCGGCTCCGTCACCGAGGCGTAGCCGCAGTCCCGGGCGCCGCGAGCCCGGGCAGGGCGACGGGCCCCGTCGTCACGCAGAAGATGCGTGACGACGGGGCCCTTTTTTGCATGTCAGAGCCTTGCTGTGGGAAAACGTGCGGTTACTATGCGCAGTGGGAAAAAGGGCAGCCTAAACATATATGGGGTGCTAACGTTTCCAGCGGCGACGGGGTTGGGGCGTGCGCGAGCTCCTCATTGCCGGTGCGGGTGCCGGGCTGAAGGCCGTGGCGGTGGGGGTGCGGTGCGCCGCGACCACGACAACCACGACAACCACGACACCGGAGGCGCCCGCGAAGGCGGCGCCGACGACGGAAAGGAACGACAATGAACGCGAACCCCCCGAACCGGCCGCCGGCCTCGGCGGCGTGGCTCCCCGGGCTCGCCCTCGCGCTGCTGACCTTCTTCACCGACGACTACATTATCTCGGGCATCCTCCCCGAGGTGGCCCGGGGCCTCGACGTCTCGGAAGCCGCGGCCGGCCAGCTGGTCACCGTGTTCTCCCTGACCCTGGCGATCGCCACGCCGGTCGCGGCCGTGGTCTTCGCGCGGACGCCGCGGCGCATCCTGTTCCCCGCGGCGATGGCGGCGTTCGTCGCCGCCAACGTCGCGATGGCCTTCACCACCTCCTACGGGGTCGCGGTGGCCCTGCGCATCATCTCGGCCACCGCCGCGGCGTCCTCGATGCCCGCGATCTTCGCCGCCGCCGCGGACCTGTCGCCGGAGGATCGGCGCGGCCGCACCATGTCCGTCCTCGCGATGGCCGCCGCGGTTGCAACTGCAGTCGGCGTGCCCGTTGGCGTGTGGATCGCGTCCGGCTGGAGCTGGCACGCCACGTTCCTGGCGATGGCCGCGATGGGCCTCCTCAGCGGCCTGCTCATCATGATCACGTTCCCGGGCGTGGAGACGCAGCCTCCGACGCCGCTCAAGGAGCAGTTCGCCGTCCTGGCGCAGCGGCGCATCTCGCTGGCCATCGTCGGCGGCGCGGTCGCCATTGCGGGTTCCCTGACCCTCGTCACCTACGTCGCGCCGTACCTCTCCGAGACGCTGGGCCGCGACGACATGCGCTCGATCGCGTTCCTCATCTTCGGCATCGCCGCGACCGTCGGCACGTTCCTGGGCGGCTGGCAGAGCGACGCCAAGGGGCCCGACCGCACCATCGTCACCGGCATGTCCCTCTTCAGCGTGCTGATGGTCCTGTTCTTCGTCGCCTGGCTCGTCCGCCCCGCGTCCCTGCTGTGGTTCATCCCCCTCGTCATCGCCTGGGGCATGGTCACGTACTGGTCCGCCCCGGCGATCCAGGTCCGGCTGCACCAGGTGGCCGGCCCCTACTCCGCGCAGGCCCTGGCGGTCAACAGTTCCGCCGGAGCGCTCGGCGTCGCAGGCGGCGCGGCGCTCGGCGGCGTCATCATGTCCGTCGCCCCGGTCGGCGTGCTCGCGCTGGCAGGCGCGGTGCTGGGCGTGATCGGACTCGTCCTGCTACTGGCGGCGTTCGCCGGCGTCCCCGAGCCCGACGGTTCCGGCGACGAGGCGGAAGATTCCGCCGATGAGGCGGATCGGGCCGGCGAGGCCGGCACCACCGTCCGAGACGCCACCAAGAAAGGCTGATCGCATAAGCCGTTTCGACGGCCCCGAGGGGCGTATCCTCGTCCCCCGAAGTAATCGCGGCGGGATCCGGGCGGAGCCCGCCGGGCACGCTGGTAGACTACCGGCGTCCACTTCCGACCATCGACGACTTCCCCGCCGGGGAGCCGACCCGCGACGCGCCGATCGCGCGCCGGGGAGGGCCCGGCGACCACAGGAGGATGCACGTGCCCACCGGTTTCCTGGCGGCGCTGCGCGACCCCGACCTGCGGAGGAAGATCCTGTTCACCCTGGGCATGATCATCCTCTACCGCATCGGCGCGCAGATTCCGACGCCGGGCGTCGACTACCAGCTGGTCAACGCCCGACTCGAGGCAGTGACGCAGGATCAGTCCAGCGTCTACAACCTCATCAACCTGTTCTCGGGCGGCGCGCTGCTCCAGATCGCGATCTTCGGTATCGGCATCATGCCGTACATCACCGCGTCGATCATCGTGCAGCTGCTGACCGTCGTCATCCCCTATTTCGAGCAGCTGAAGAAGGAGGGGCAGTCCGGCCAGGCGAAGATGACGCAGATCACGCGCTACATCACCGTCGGCCTGGCGCTCCTGCAGTCCGCCGGCATCGTCGCCATGGCGGACCGCGGCGCGCTGCTCGGCGGCAGCCAGTCGCTGCTGGTGGAGGGAGCGAACATCTGGACCATGATCGTCATGGTCCTCACGCTGACCTCCGGCGCGGTCCTGGTGATGTGGCTCGGCGAGCTCATCACCGACCGCGGCGTCGGCAACGGCATGTCGCTGCTCATCTTCGCGGGCATCGCCGCGCAGATGCCGGCGTCCGCGCTGAACATCTGGGAGACCTCCGGCCCCCTCGTGTTCACGCTCGTGATGGTTGCCGTGCTGGTGCTCATCGTCGGCGTCATCTTCATCGAGCAGGGCCAGCGCCGCATCCCGGTGCAGTACGCCAAGCGCATGGTCGGCCGCCGCCAGTACGGCGGCACGTCGACCTACCTGCCGCTGAAGGTCAACCAGGCGGGCGTCATCCCGGTCATCTTCGCGTCCTCGCTCATCTACGTGCCGGTCCTGATCACCCAGATCATCCAGTCCGGCCAGGAGAACCCGAACCCGGACAACTGGTGGCAGCAGAACGTCATCCAGTACCTGACGTCGCCCTCGTCGTGGCAGTACATCGTGGTGTTCTTCCTCCTCATCGTGTTCTTCTCCTTCTTCTACGTGTCGGTGCAGTACGACCCGAACGAGCAGGCGGAGAACATGAAGAAGTACGGCGGCTTCATCCCGGGCTTCCGCCCGGGCCGCCCGACCGCCGAATACCTCGGCTACGTGATTACGCGCCTGCTCACCGTCGGTTCGCTCTACCTGGGCCTCATCGCGGTCCTGCCGAACCTCATGCTCGATCTGGGCATCGGCGGGGGTGCCGGAGGGGGCGGCACCGGCGGTATGTTCGGAGGTACGGCGCTGCTCATCCTCGTCTCCGTTGCGCTGACGACGGTGAAGCAGATCGAAAGCCAGATGATGCAACGCAACTACGAAGGGTTCCTGAAGTAATGCGACTCGTTCTCCTCGGTCCCCCCGGTGCCGGCAAGGGCACCCAGGCCGCCATCCTCACGGAGAAGCTGGGCGTGCCCCACATCTCCACCGGCGACCTGTTCCGCGCCAACATCGGCGAGGGCACCCCGCTCGGCGTGGAGGCCAAGCAGTACATCGACGCGGGCAAGCTCGTGCCGGACGACGTCACCGTCCGCATGGTCGCCTCCCGCCTGTCGGAGGACGACGCCAAGGACGGCTTCCTCCTGGACGGCTTCCCGCGCACCGTTCCGCAGGCGGACGAGCTGAAGAAGATCCTCGACGGTCTGGGCGAGAAGCTCGACGCCGTCGTCCAGTTCGACGTCTCCGAGGACGTCGTCGTCGAGCGCATGCTCGCCCGCGGGCGCGCCGACGACAACGAGGAGACGATCCGCACCCGCCTCGGCGTCTACCGCGACGAGACGGCGCCGCTGCTGGATCACTACGCGGACCAGCTCATCGTCGTGAAGGCGGAGGGCACCGTCGAGGACATCAACGCCCGCACGATGGAGGAGCTCGGGAAGCTGAAGTAGCGGCCCGCCCCTCGCGCATTCGCGTGACGACGCCACGGGCCCCGCGCACCATCACGGTGCGCGGGGCCCGTCGGCGATCCCGGCCCGGCGCGGCCTGCGGATCCGCACCGGGGTAGCGTTGCCGCCATGTTCACCATGCGACGCAGGAAGAGGACGGTGCCGGCGCGCACCCCGGGCGAGCTCGACGCCATGGCCGCGGCGGGCGCCGTCGTCGGCGAGGCGCTGGTCGCCGTGCGCGACGCCGCCGCACCGGGCGTGACGACGGCCGACCTGGACGCCATCGCCCACGAGGTCATCGTGAAGGCCGGCGCCGTGCCGTCCTTCCTCGGCCACGAGGGTTTCCCGGGCTCCATCTGCGCATCGGTCAACGAGGTCGTCGTCCACGGCATCCCGTCGAGGGACGTCGTCCTGGGGGAGGGGGACCTGGTCTCCGTCGACTGCGGCGCCATCCTGGACGGCTGGCACGGCGATTCCGCGTGGTCGTTCGGCGTCGGCGAGCTGGCCGACGACGTCGACCGCCTCAACCGCGCCACCGCACGGGTGCTGGAGGCCGGAATCGCCGCGATGGTGCCGGGCGCCCGCCTGACCGACATCAGCTTCGCCATCGAGGACGCGACGCGGCGGGCCGAGGCGGAGTTCGGGGTCGGCCTCGGCATCATCGACGGCTACGGCGGCCACGGCATCGGCCGCGAGATGCACATGGACCCGTTCCTGCCCAACGAGGGCGATCCGGGCCACGGCCCCCGCATCGTCGAAGGCTCCGTCCTGGCCATTGAGCCGATGCTCATCCTCGACGGCGAGGTCGACTCGGAGGAGCTTGACGACGGCTGGACCGTCGTCAGCGCGAACCGCCGCCCGGCGTCGCACTGGGAGCACACGGTCGCCGCGACCGCGGCGGGCCCGCGCATCCTCACCCGTCGTCCCGGCATGGAGGACCGCCGGGCCCCGTCCGGGGACCCGGAGCGGGCGGTTTAGAATCGACGGGTCACATACCACCAGCGTGGTCCGGGACCCCGGCCCGACGACGGCCGCCCCGGGCCACCGCGACAGAGCGGAGCCCCGCCCGTGAAGAAATCCTCCATCACGTCGTCCCTGCTGTTCCGGATCGTCGTGGCCATCATCCTCGGCATCGTGTGCAGCCTGTTCTTCCCCGAGTGGCTCGCGCGGGTGTTCGTCACCTTCAACGGCCTGTTCGGCAACTTCCTCGGCTTCTTCGTGCCGGTGCTCATCTTCGCGCTCATCACGTCCGCCATCGCGGGCCTGGGCGCGGGCGCGAGCAAGTGGCTCGGCGCCACCGCCGGCCTGGCCTACGCCTCCACCATCATCTCCGGCCTCATGGCGTGGGGCGTCGCCTCCGCGCTGTACCCGACGCTGCTGGCCGGCCAGAGCATGATCGATGCCGTCGACATCGACGAGGGCGCGCTGACCCCGTACTTCACGGTCGAGATGCCCGCCCCGATGGAGGTCATGGCCGCGCTGCTGCTCGCCTTCACCGTCGGCCTGTCCATCGCCGCCATCCGCGCGCAGGTGCTCACCACTGCGGCGAAGGAGCTGCGCGACGCGATCATGGTCGCCATCGTGAAGTTCGTCATCCCGCTGCTGCCCATCTACATCTTCGGCATGTTCCTGGCGATGGGCATGAACGGCAACCTCGTCCTCACGCTCACGGCGTTCGCGAAGGTCCTCATCGTCGCCACGATCATGACGTGGGTCGTCCTGCTGCTGCAGTACGTCATCGTCGGCGCCTACGCCCGCGTCAACCCGCTCCGCGCCCTGAAGAACATGCTGCCGGCGTACTTCACGGCGCTGGGCACCTCCTCGTCCGCCGCGACCATCCCGGTCACCCTGCGCTGCGCCCGGAACAACGGCGTCACGGAGTCCGTCGGCGGCTTCGTCATCCCGCTGTGCGCCACGGTCCACCTGTCCGGCTCCATGATGAAGATCGGGCTGTTCGCCTTCGCCATCGTCTTCATGACCGGCGGCCACCTGAGCGCCTCCGCGGCGCTCGGCTTCATCCTGCTGCTCGGCATCATGATGGTCGCCGCGCCGGGCGTCCCCGGTGGCGCGATCATGGCGGCCGTCGGCCTGCTCCAGTCCCAGCTGGGCTTCGACGAGGGCCAGGTCGCCCTCATGATCGCCGCCTACATCGCCATCGACTCCTTCGGCACCGCCTGCAACGTCACCGGCGACGGCGCCATCGCCCTGGCCATCAACCGCATGGCGGGCGGCGAGGTCCGCGGCAACGACGGGGAGCCGCTCGGGTCCGGCGCCCCTGCCGACGACGAACCCGTGGCCGACGCCGCGCCCGGCCGCGCCGCCGGCGCCTGAACCGCGCCGCCGGACCGCCGCCCGGGACGTCGTCACGCGAACCCCGGGCCCGCCGTGCCCCCGCACCCCGCGCACCACGGGCGGGCCGGGTGCGCGGCATCACGTGTTTTGAGGAAATCGCAGGTCGCATGTAAGGTGGAACGACGGTACGGCACCACCGGGTCCGGACCCCAGCCCGATGCGCCCGAATAACGGGCGCGGGGACGCGGGCACGGGCCCCGGACGCCGCGCCGCAGTAGCGAAGACAGCACCCGATTCCGGCCGCATCCGGCCGGGGAAACGTGGAGGACATGGCCAAGAAGGAAGGCGCGATCGAGGTCGAGGGCCGCGTCATCGAGCCCCTGCCCAACGCGATGTTCCGCGTCGAGCTGGACAACGGGCACAAGGTTCTCGCCCACATCTCCGGCAAGATGCGCCAGCACTACATCCGCATCCTCCCCGAGGACCGGGTCGTCGTGGAGCTTTCCCCGTACGACCTGGAGCGCGGGCGCATCGTCTACCGCTACAAGTAGGACAATTCCGCCTCCACCGTCCTGACGTGGGCGCCGCCGTCCGGCGCGCCCGCGTGACGTCACCTCCGGCCACGGTGGCCGGAGCCCCGCCATACCACGCCCAGGCCGCACCCGGCACCCGACCGGGCGCGGGGCGCGGCGGGGATGGCAGTGGAGCAAACCACCGCACCAACCGGAAGGAAATGCCGCATGGCACGCCTTGCTGGAGTCGACCTGCCGCGCAACAAGCGCATGGTGGTCGCTCTCACCTACATCTACGGCATCGGGCCCGCCCGATCCCAGCAGCTGCTGGAGCAGACCGGGATCTCCCCGGACCTCCGCACCGACAACCTGACCGACGATCAGGTCACCGCGCTGCGCAACGCCATCGAGGACCAGTGGAAGGTCGAGGGCGACCTCCGCCGCCAGGTCCAGGCGGACATCCGCCGCAAGATCGACATCGGCTGCTACCAGGGGCTGCGCCACCGTCGCGGCCTGCCGGTCCGCGGCCAGCGCACGAAGACCAACGCTCGCACCCGCAAGGGCCCGAAGAAGACGATCGCCGGAAAGAAGAAGTAAGACATGGCTGCTCAGAAGACCGCCCGCGGCCGCCGCACCGGCCGCCGCGTCGTCAAGAAGAACGTGGCCCAGGGTCACGCCTACATCAAGTCCACCTTCAACAACACCATCGTGTCCATCACGGACCCGAAGGGCGCCGTCATCTCGTGGGCCTCCTCCGGCCACGTCGGCTTCAAGGGCTCCCGCAAGTCCACGCCGTTCGCCGCCCAGATGGCCGCCGAGAACGCCGCGCGCAAGGCGCAGGAGCACGGCATGAAGAAGGTCGACGTGTTCGTCAAGGGGCCGGGCTCCGGCCGCGAGACCGCCATCCGCTCCCTCCAGGCCGCCGGCCTCGAGGTCAGCTCGATCTCCGACGTGACCCCGCAGCCGCACAACGGCTGCCGTCCGCCGAAGCGTCGTCGCGTCTAAGAGGAAGCCCAGGAGGAAGAACAATGGCCCGTTACACCGGTCCCGCCACCCGCAAGTCCCGCCGTCTCCGCGTCGATCTCGTCGGCGGCGACATGAACTTCGAGCGCCGCCCCTACCCGCCCGGGCAGGCCGGCCGCGCCCGCATCAAGGAGTCCGAGTACCTGATCCAGCTGCAGGAGAAGCAGAAGGCCCGCTTCACCTACGGCGTCATGGAGAAGCAGTTCCGCCGCTACTACGCCGAGGCCAACCGCCGCCCCGGCAAGACCGGCGACAACCTCGTGATCCTGCTGGAGTCCCGCCTCGACAACGTCGTGTACCGCGCTGGCCTGGCCCGCACCCGCCGCCAGGCCCGACAGCTGGTCTCCCACGGCCACTTCACCGTGAACGGCAAGAAGATCAACGTCCCGTCCTTCCAGGTGTCGCAGTACGACATCATCGACGTCCGGGACAAGTCCAAGAAGATGGTGTGGTTCGAGGACGCCCAGGAGGGCCTGGTCGACGCCGTCGTCCCGGCCTGGCTGCAGGTCGTCCCCGAGTCCCTGCGCATTCTCGTGCACCAGCTGCCCGAGCGCGCGCAGATCGACACCCCGCTGCAGGAGCAGCTCATCGTCGAGTTCTACTCGAAGTAGTTCCGACACCCCTCGCATCCCGTTCCCTACGGCGTCATATAGCGGTCGCCGACCAGGAGGATCCCCGTCATGCTCATTTCCCAGCGCCCCACGCTCACCGAGGACTACATCGACTCCTCGCGCTCCCGGTTCATCATCGAGCCGCTGGAGCCGGGCTTCGGCTACACCCTCGGCAACTCGCTGCGCCGCACGCTGCTGTCGTCCATCCCGGGCGCGGCCGTGACCAGCATCCGCATCGAGGGCGTGCTGCACGAGTTCACCACCATCCCGGGTGTCAAGGAGGACGTCTCCGACATCATCCTGAACATCAAGGGCCTGGTGCTGAGCTCCGAGTTCGACGAGCCCGCCACGGTGTACCTGCGCCGCGAGGGCGTCGGCGCCGTGACGGCCGGTGACATCGAGTGCCCGGCCGGGGTGGAGATCCACAACCCGGATCACCACATCGCGTCCCTCAACGAGGATGGCCGCCTCGAGATCGAGATGGTCGTCGAGCGCGGCCGCGGCTACGTGCCCGCCATGCCGAACTCCGGCGGCGAGATCGGCCGCATCCCGCTGGATCAGATCTACTCCCCGGTCCTGAAGGTCAGCTACAAGGTCGAGGCCACCCGCGTCGAGCAGCGCACCGACTTCGACAAGCTGATCATCGACGTGGAGACGAAGAACTCCATCACCGCCCGCGACGCGATGGCGTCCGCCGGCAAGACCCTGGTGGAGCTCTTCGGCCTGGCCCGCGAGCTCAACGAGGCCGCCGAGGGCATCGAGATCGGCCCGTCCCCGCGCGAGGCGGAGGACGACGCCCAGCTGTCCATCCCGATCGAGGAGCTGAACTTCTCCGTGCGCTCCTTCAACTGCCTGAAGCGCGAGGAGATCCACACGGTCGGCGAGCTGGCGAACCGCACCGAGTCCGACCTGCTGGACATCCGCAACTTCGGCGACAAGTCGATCACCGAGGTCAAGGAGAAGCTGGCGTCGCTCGGCCTGTCGCTGAAGGATTCGCCGGACAGCTTCGACCCGGGCGTCGGCGACGGCTTCGCCGGCGGGGTCGAGTGGTCGGACGGGGCCGACGAGGGTCACTTCGAGTAGCAACCACCGCGACTACCACACCAACGAGGAGAAACCATGCCCAAGCCCAAGAAGGGCGCCCGTCTCGGCGGTTCGCCTTCCCACCAGCGGAAGATCCTGGCCAACCTGGCCAAGCAGCTGTTCGAGCACGGCCAGATCAAGACCACCGACACGAAGGCCAAGCTGCTCCGCCCGTACGCGGAGAAGCTCATCACCAAGGCGAAGCGCGGCACCCTGGCGGACCGCCGCAACATCGCCAAGCAGCTGAACGACAACTACATCGTCCAGCTCCTGGTCGACGAGGTGGCGCCGAAGTTCGCCAACCGCGACGGCGGCTACACCCGCATCATCAAGCTGGGTAACCGCAAGGGCGACAACGCCCCGATCTCCCTCATCGCCCTGGTCGACGAGGAGACCGTGACCACCGAGGCCACCCGCGTCACCGAGGCCGCCGCGGAGACCCCGGCCGAGGACGCCCCCGAGGTCGAGGCCGACGAGGCCACCGACGCCGAGGCGCAGGCCGAGGCCGATGAGGCCGAGAAGGGCGACGACAAGTAGTAGGGTCACCCCGGTGAACCCGATCAGCGCCGACGATCCCGCCGACCGCACCCGAGAGGATGCGGACGGCGGGGTCGTTCGTCTCCGCCTGGACCTCGCCTACGACGGCACGGGCTTCCACGGCTGGGCCGCCCAGCCGCGGCAGCAGCTGCGGACGGTCCAGGGCGTCCTCGAGGACACCTTGTCGATGGTCCTGCGCACCGACGCGCGCCTGACCGTCGCCGGCCGCACCGACGCGGGCGTCCACGCCTCCGGCCAGGTCGCCCACGTCGACGTGCCGCGGGCCGCCCTGGACTCCCGCTCCATCGGCGGCGATCCCGCGCGCCTGGTGCGTCGTCTGTCGCGACTGCTCCCGGAGGACCTGCGCGTCCACGGCTGCTCGGAGGCCCCGCCCGGCTTCGATGCGCGCTTCTCGGCCCTGCGCCGGCGCTACCGGTACCGCGTGACGACGTCCCCGCGCGGCGCCCTGCCCACCCGCCGCCTCGATACCGCCCACCACCCCCGGCCCGTCGATCCGGCGGTGCTGTCGGAGGCCGCGGGCATGCTCGTCGGACTCCATGACTTCGCGGCGTTCTGCCGCGCCCGGCCGCATTCGACGACGATCCGCGATCTGCAGTCCTTCACGTGGACGGATGCGTCGACGGAGGAGGAGCCGGACCTCTACGTCGCCGACGTGGTCGCCGACGCGTTCTGCTGGTCGATGGTCCGCTCCCTCGTCGGCTCATGCCTCGCCGTCGCCGAGGGCCGCCGGGCGCGCGACTTCACCGCGGCGATGCTGGGGGAGCGGAAGAGGTCGCCGATGGTGCCCGTCGCGCCCGCGAAGGGCCTCACGCTCACCGGCGTGGACTATCCTGCGGCGGAGGAACTCGCTGCCCGCGCGGAGGCCACGCGCGGACTCCGCGAGCTGCCCTGATCACCGCGGCGGGACCCGCCGCCGTCCCCGGACACGTGAGGAGACCCCACCGCGATGCCCGCATCCCTCCTGGTGCTGCTCGTTCTGCTCGTCGTTCCCGGCGCCGTCGTCAGCGCGATCTCCGGCCTGCGCCCGGGCTGGGCCCTGGCTGCGGGGCCGGCGGTGACGCTGTGCGTCACGGGTGTCGCGGGTTTCATCCTGGGGCTGGTCGACGTGCCCTACGGTTTCCGGTCGCTCGGCCTCGTCTGGCTGGCGTTCGCGGCTGTGGCCGGCGTGTGGCGCCTGGCGTTCCGGCGCGCGCGTTCGCGTGACGACGCCTCCCGCGCCGCTCCCCCGGAGCCGGACGACGCGGCGGCCGCATCCGACGGCGGGGAGCCGGGGGAGGGCGTCGGCACGCGCAGGCGCCTCGCCGCGGCGGTGCCGCAACTGCTGGGCGCGGCGGGCGTCGTCACGGGCTTTTTCCTGCTGTGGGCCCCGATGTGGAACCGCCTGCGCCGGCTGCCGGGCGGCCTGGAGTCCATCCCGCAGGCGTGGGACGTGCACTGGCACGCCTCCGTCATCCGGTACATCCGGGACTACGGCATGGCGTCGTCGACGCGGATGGGCGAGATCCAGAATTTCGAGACCGGGGACCCGATGTTCTACCCCGCGGCGTGGCATGCCCTCGGCGCCACGGTGGGGGAGGCCGCGGACATCACCTCCATCGCCGCGACGAACCTCATGGGCATCGCCGTGCCCGCCGTGACCGTGCCGCTGGCCGCCGCCGCCCTGGCGTGGCGGCTGGTGGACCGTCCTGGTCTCGCCGCGGGCATCGCGGCGGGGATCGCGGCCATCGCCTCGGCGGCCCTGCCGGTGGTATACCCCATCGGCATCGCGGTCGGCGCGTGGCCGTACCTCGTCGCCATCGGTGTGGGCGTCATCTGCTTCGCCCTGGTCTCCTCCGTCCCGCACGACCCGCGCCGCATCCTGGGGGCGGGGCTCGCGCTCGGCGGCGCGGGCCTCACGCACCCGTCGGCGTTCGCCGTCGCGGCGCTGCTGGGCCTGGCCTGGTGGCTGCTGCTGCGCCTGTGGGCGCCGGCTCGCCCGGAGTCCGGCGCCGTGCGCTCCCGGCTGCGGGACCTGGGCCTGCTCGCCGCCGCCGGCGGCGTCGGCCTGCTGGTGTTCGCCCCGCAGGTGCTGCTCATGGCCGGCACGGGCCAGGACTCCGAGATCGGCACCTTCCGGGCCACCGTCGACACGGACCGCATCGGCTCCTGGATCCTGGCCACCCGCATGCTCACCCGCCACGCGGAGCCACTGTTCCCGGTGTGGCCGGTCATCGTCGCGGGCGCGGCGGGCCTGGTCGTCGCGCTGGTGTGGCGCCGTGCCGCGTGGGCCGTCGCCGCGTTCGCCTTCTTCCTGGTCACCGTCGTCCACGGCCTGCACCCCATCGCCGGGCCGTTCGCCGGTGTGCTCGACGCCTACGGGACCATGCACTATTCGACGCCCCACCGCCTGATCATGCCGGTGGCGTACCTGTACTGCGCCGGCACGGGCGTCGCCGTCGCCGCCGCCGTGCGCCTGGTCACCGGCGGGGCCGTGCGCCGCTGGGCGCCGTGGAACGGGGTCGCCGCCGTCGTCGCGGCCGTCGCCGTGGCGGGCGTCATGGCCCCCTGGGCCGTCCACCGGAACGCGGCGGCGATGGACAACGGCGTGGAGAACCGTGACGGCCGCGCAGTCGGCGACCAGGACCTGCGCGCGTTCGACTGGCTGGCGGACCAGCCGGAGGCCTGGGAGCACACCATCTACGTCAACCCGAACGAGTCCTCCGGCTGGATGTACCCGCGCAACGGCCTGCCCTCGATCTTCCGCCACAACGTGTGGCCGTCGGTCCCGGACGACGGGTTCTCCGCCACGGACCTCATCTACTGGCACGCCGACAAGATCGGCGCCGGCGTCGACGGCGACCCCTGGGCGATCAACGACATCGACCGGGCCGTGGAGAAGCTCGATGTCGGGTTCCTCTACGTCTCCCCGCCGAACCTGTGGCCGGAGGAGCCCTACGCGTGGCCGTGGACCGTCGGCGCCTGGTGGGCACCGGGTACCACGCTGGTCTACAAGGACGGCCCCGTCGGCATCCTGGCGGTCAACCGGACCATCGGCCCCGACGCCATCGCCCGCATGCGCGCGGAGTCCCCGGAGCCGCTGCCGCCGCTGCCCGACCGCGCGATCATGGGCCTGCCCGGCGGCGACGCCCCGTACATCTTCATGCCGGGCGGGCGGCCGGAGGACGACCCGCTGGTCGCCCCGCCTCCCGGCGAGCCCGGCCCGCCGCCGACCCCGACGCCGCCGCTGCAGATCGGGGACCCGCGGCTGAACGAGGTCCTGTTCTTCTAGACCTCCCGTGGATTCCCGCGGGGCACGCCGGGATCTCCCGAGGCCCCGGTGGCGCCCGCCGGGGCCCTCCCCCGGAACGGGGCGCGGATGCACGCCGAGGGACTATGGTCGTGATCCATGCGCTTCACCAAGGCCCTCGCGGCGACCCTGATGATCGGCGGCCTGGTCCTCACGGGCTGCTCGGACGACGACGAGCAGGCGGCGCCGCCGAAGCCCCCGGCGGCCCCCTCGTCGTCCTCCAGCCCGGCGCAGTCGAGTTCATCGACGCCGGAGGAGACGTCGGCGAAGCGGACGGCCACGGGCCCGCGCGTCGTGGACCCCGCGGACTACACCCCGCCGGACGGCTCCAACGCCCGCCTGTTCGTCCTCGCCGACGGCGTCACGGAATGCTGGATGACCGACATCGGCGACGCGTTCCTCAACTGCAGCACGAACTTCGCCGAGCCACCGACCGTCACGGACGCCAACGGCCAGCAGTCCGTCGCCAACTCCGTCTCGTTCAACCCGTCGGGCATCACCTACGAGACGCTGACGTACCCGGACACCGGCTACCAGCCGAGGACCCTGGCCGCCGGCGAGCAGCTGTCCGACTTCGGCTACACGTGCACCGCGCTCAGCGACTCCCTCGTCGAGTGCTCCGGCCCGCAGGGCACCGCCCGCATCGGCGACGGCCACGCCGAGGGCGCCCGGGTCCCGGAGCCGCCGGCGACCCCGTCCCCCGCACCGGAGCCCGACCCTGCGCCGGCCCCGGGCCTGCCGGACGTCCTCGGGGACCTCGTCCCGGGCGCGCCGGCCCCGGGAGCCCGGGCCGGCCAGTAGGACCC
>JAEWGK010000024.1 GCA_023388385.1 Actinomycetes bacterium
CAGGTCCCGGCGCTGCTGGGCAAGGAGGCGCACGAGGTCAACCAGATCACGCTGCACCTGGGCAACGGCGCCTCCGCGGCCGCCATCCGCGGCGGCCGGGCCGTCGACACCACCATGGGCATGACGCCGCTGGCCGGCCTCATGATGGGCACCCGTACCGGCGACCTCGACCCGGGCATCATCTTCCACCTGTCGCGCTCGGGCATGTCCATCGACGAGATCGACAACCTGTGCAACCGCGAATCCGGTCTCAAGGGCGTCTCCGGCGTCAATGACTTCCGCGTCCTGCAGGAGCGGATGGACGACGACGACCCCGACGCCTGGGCCGCCTACCAGATGTACGTCCACCAGCTGCGCCGCTACATCGGTGCGTACATGCTCATCCTGGGCCGGCTGGATGCCATCACGTTCACCGCCGGCGTCGGCGAGAACCACGTCGGCATCCGCCGCGACTCCCTCGCGCACCTGGAGGAGTTCGGCATCAAGGTCGACCCGGAGCGCAACGAGACGCGTGGCGACGGCGCCCGCGTCATCTCCACCGACGACTCCAAGGTGACGGTCCTCGTCGTCCCGACGAACGAGGAGCTCGCCATCGCCCGCTACGCCATGTCCTTCGTGGACTAGGAGGCGGCGGGCCCGGCGGCGGGGCGGCGCCTCCCGCAGCAGGGCAGGGCCGAAGCCGTGGGGCCTAGTAGATGACGACCTCGTCGCCGACCTGCAGGTGCTCGAAGAACTTCACGGCGGCCTCGTGGGAGAGGTGGATGCAGCCGTGGGACATGTGCTGCAGGGAGCCCTCGTGGAACGCGTGGCCGTTGTTGGTGAAGTACACGGAGTACGGCATCGGGGCGTTGTTGAACTCGTGCGAGACCTCGTCCTTCACCTTGCGGGTGACGTGGTGCGTGCCCGTCGGGGTGGCGGTGGAGGGGTCCGGGGCGCCGGCCGTGATCGGCACCGGGCCGTAGACGACGTTGCCGTTGCCGTCCAGCAGCCACGCCTTGTTCGCGGCCAGGTCGACGCAGGACTTGGCGGTGGCGCACTTCGCCGGGTCCGGCATGAGGGCCGGGGCCGGGGCCGGTTCGGGGGCCGGGGCCGGGGCCGGGGCGGGCGCGGGGGCCGGCGCCGGGGCATCCGGGAAGACCTGGCCGATGACGTCGCGGGCCTGCTGCGGCACCTCGACGCCGGAGCTGCCGGCGATGCGGTCGAGGCCCTCGTTCACCTGGTCGGCGTTCGGGACGGTGATCTGCTGGGAGCCCGTGTCGATCGTGCCCGGCAGCAGCGGGGCGGCGCCGGCGACGCCGAAGCCGCCCAGGGTGGCGGTGGCGGCGAGCGGAATCGCGCCGGAGACGATGCGGCGGGCGCGCGAGGGCTTGCGGTGCTTTCCGGTCATGCGGGGCACTTTACGTGCTTTCCCCCGGGTGCGAAAGTCGGAATGCCTGCGCACAGGGCACAATGGGGGTTCCCGTCCCCCGGATAGGGTCGCCGGGGAGGGGCCGGTGGCGCCGCTGTTGCCCCGCGCCGGCGCGCCCCGCGCCGGCGCGCCCCGCCCTTACCGCAGCGTCCGCGGCCGGATGCGGTTGGCCAAGTCGACCAGCCGGTAGCGGTGCCGCGGGAACGGTGCGCTGCGGGCGATGAGCCGGAGGCCCTCCTCCAGGCCCTCGCGCAGGCCGACGACGGTGAAGGGGACGTCGAAAAGCTCGTTGGCGCTGGCCGCGGCCTCGAGATCATTGGCGCGCAGCCAGTTGAGGGCGGCGGTGAGCACGGCCAGGCGCAGCTGCTCCAGGCGGGGCTCGTTGGTCGGCAGCTCGGCGAGTCGGCGGGCGGCGCGGCGGATGCGCGACTCCGTCAGGTCGGAGGAGTCGCCGGAGATGAGCAGCAGGATCGTCGTCAGGCGGGCGAGGCGCTGGTGGCGCGACGCGGCGGGGACGCGGTCGAGCATGCCGATGGCCATCTCGTTCTGCCTCTCCGCGACCAGCTGCCGCGCCAGGCCGAAGGCGGAGGAGACGGTCGTGCGGTTCGTCGACCACACCATCGCGTAGAGGCGGGTGCAGTGGAAGCGCATCATGACCGGGCTGGATCCGCGGCTGGTCCAGTTGTCCGTCACGTTGTCGAGGATCTCGGGCGGAAGCTTCTCCAGGGTGTGGTCCAGGTTCGCGCAGGCGCGGACGGTGGCGGCGTCGAGGAGCCGCTGCCGGGAGATGCCGGCCTCCTGCATCATCAGCTCCAGCGTCGCGGCGAGCGCGAGCTTCGGCGCGGGTTCGCCGGGCAGCATGGCCAGCACGTCGGTGAAGCAGTCGAGCGCCGCGGCGTAGTCGTCGAGCAGCAGGTAGGTGACGCCGGAGTACCAGCGGTGGCGCCAGTCGCGCTTGATGCGGTCGTCACCCGACATGAGCTGGTCGCGGGCGCCCTCCGTGTCGCCGAGGTCCAGCATGGCGCGGACGACGGCCAGCGGGATCTCCACGGACGCCGCGTACTCGGGGGAGTCCAGCGCGGAGCTGAGGGTGTCGATGAGCTCGCCGGGCTCCGCGTACGACACCGCGGACAGCAGCTGCGCGCCCGGGTCCGCGGGGCTGACCAGCGGGACGGGCAGGGCTGCGGTGATCTCCGCGGGGGTCATGGTGACGTCGCGGGTGATGCCGTCGACCAGCTGGTCGGTGCGGAAGACGCGGTGCTTCGTGCCGTACGTGGAGCGCTGCGGGGAGAACAGCGACCGCGTGTGCGGGTGCTGGACGCCGTCGCGGATGGCCAGGATCTCGCGGAGCACGCCGGTGAGCTGGCCGGCCATCTCCTCTGCGGAGGCGAACCGATCGTCGGGGTCCTCGGCCGTCGCGCGCAGCAGCAGCCGGTACAGCGACAGGTAGCGGCGGAACAGCGGCTCCTGGGTGGGGTCGGGGATGCCGGGGTCGTAGCTGCCGTCGGTGGCGGGCAGATCGACGATGAGCGCGGCGAGGGTGCGGCCGACGGTGTAGATGTCGCTGGCGACGGTCGGGCCGGTGCGCGCGATCTCGGGGGCCTGGAAGCCGCGGGTGCCGTAGATGTGGCCGTAGGCGCCGATGCCGGTGACGGCGCCGACGTCGATGAGCTTGACCTGGTCCTCGGTGAGCAGGATGTTGTCCGGCTTGAGGTCGTTGTAGACGACGCCGCGGGAGTGCAGGTAGTCCAGCGCGGGCAGGACCTCGAGGATGTAGCCGATGGCCAGGTCGACGGGCATGAGGCCGCCGTGGGCGGTGCGCCGGCGCTGGCGCAGCGACGGGCCGCCGACGTACTCCATGACGATGAACCCGGAGCGGTCGCCCGGCCGGTCGACGAAGTTGATGATCTTCACGATGCCGGGGTGCGTGATCTCCGCGAGGAACTCCCGCTCGGCCTGCACGACGGTGCGGTCGCGGTCGTCGGCGCCGCTCATCATGCCCTTGAGCACGACCCAGCGGTCGGAGACGTTGTGGTCGACGGCCAGGTAGACCCAGCCGAGGCCACCGTGGGCGATGGGCCCCGCGATCTCGTACTGGCCCGCGACGATGTCTCCGGCGTGCAGCTCCGGGGCGGGCTTGCCGCTGCGGGCGATGTCCTCCTCCGACCGCAGCGCGTCGCGCGGGTCCGTCGGCGCGATGAACGGGATGGTGACCATGCCGTCGGCGATGACGCGACCCGGCCGGTCCGCGGAGCGCCGCTCGCGGAAGGTGCTCAGGGCCTGGCGGTGCGACTCGGCGGACGGGTCCCTCATGCTGTGCGACGCCGGCCCTCCGGCGTTCCCGGCCCCGTCCCCGGCCAGGAGGGCGGCGACGTCGATCTCGTCCTCGTCCTCGTCGTCATCGTCGGCGAAGGGGTCGTACGCCACGGCGGACGTGCCGGGCTCGGTGGCCCCGTCGCCCGCGCCGGCTCCGTCGGCCCGGGTGCCGGCGGGGTCGCCCGCGCCGCCACGGCCCGCGGCGGCCGGGTCGGGGTGATCGACGGAGACGTCGATGTCGACGGAGCCGCCGTAGTCGCCATCGTCGGCGAAGGGGTTGAACACGACGGCCTCGGTCGGCGCGGTTCCGGGCGCGTCGTGGCCGGAATCGCCCGGGGCGTCGTCACGCGGATCGTCGTGCGGGTCCACGGCGTGCGGGTCCATGGCGCTCATCGGCCGGCCTCCTCGTCGTCGGCGGGCTGCTCCCCGGGCGCCGGCGACGGCGCGTCGGCGGCGCCGGGCAGCTCCGGCTCCGCGTAGGTCGGGGTCGGCATCGGCCGCGGGGGCAGGTATCCGCCGAACCACTTGTCGAACAGCTGCTGCCACGTCCCGTCGGAGCGGATCCGCTCCAGCGTCGCGTTGATCTGGCGGGCCAGGCCGATGTCGCCGCGGCGCACGCCGATGGCGTACTCGTCGCCCTGGTTGCCCAGCGGGGTGATCCGCGCGCCGGGTTCCTGGGCGGCGATGCCGGCGAGGATCGTGTCGTCGGAGACGATTGCCTCCGCCTGGTACTGCTGGAGTGCCACCAGGCAGTCGCCCCACGCGTTGGCCAGCAGCAGCGTCGAGTCGGGCGACTGGGCGCGCATGAGCTCCTCCAGCGGGGACAGGGCGGTGACGCAGACGCGCCGGCCCGCCAGATCGTCGAACGAGTCGATGCCGGAGCCGCTGATGGACAGCATGCCGGTACGGGCCGTGAGGTACGGGGCGGAGAAGTCCGCCCTCCCCAGCCGCGCCGGGGTGACGCTGGTGGCGTGGAGTACGGCGTCGACGGAGCCGTGGTCCAGGGCGTTGACCGGCCCCGACGGCTCGATGAGGCGCAAATCCACCGCGTCGGGGTCGCCGAAGATGTCGCGGGCGATCTCCCGGGCCAGGTCGACCTCGAAGCCGGAGAGTTCGCCGGTGGCGGCCTCGCGGTAGCTCAGCAGGTTGAGGGACTGCTCCACGCCGATGATGATGCGCCCGCGGTGGACGATGTCCGGCACCCGCTTCTCCGCCGTGCCCGCATCCGGCGGCGGGGTGGTGTAGGCCACCGGCATGCCGCGCTGCAGCGGCTCGCGGTCGCCCGCCTCCTCGTACCGGCTGCCCGGGGGCAGAGGGCGGGTGCCGCGGGCGTCCTCGATGCGCCCGGCGAACGGGTCGTCGCCGATGACCGCGGCGGGGCCGCACGCGGCGGCGCCGAGCGTCGCGGCGGCGCACAGCGCGGCGAGGGCGGGACGGAGGTTCGCGCGGGACATCACAGGTACTCCATCAGCGGGTGCCGGAAGCCGAGGGCGACGCAGATGGCCGCCAGGATGGTCAGGACCGCCACGGAGGAAGCCAGCGTCTGCGACGCGGAGCGGGCGTCCTCGAGCCGCGCCCGCAGGTCCTGGCGGGAGGCATCGATGGCCGACCGCAGCGAGTCGTCCAGCCGGCCGAACTCGCGGACGGAGGACACCTGCTGGTTCGGCGGCCCGGTGGCGACGTCGACCGCCAGATCGTAGTTCCCCTCGTCGATGTGGCGCTGCATCATCGCGTGGGAGCGCTGCCACTGCACGAGCGCGCGGTTGGCGGTGGTGAGCACCCGGTCGCCCTCGTCGTCCTGACCGTCGCGCGCGGCGATGTCGGAGGCGCGGGACAGCAGATCCTGGACCTCCGCGGTGGAGTCGGCGAACGCCGCGCCGCCGCCCGGGCGCCGGTGCACCAGGTCGAGGGTCTCCGCCGCGCGGGTCTGCTGCGCCGTGATGCGCGCCTGGGTGAGCAGCTGCACCGGTGAACTGGAGCCGCCGAACGCCTCCGGTCCGCGCCAGGACACGAGCGTGACGACGGCCACCGCCGCAAAGGCCGCGACCGTGAGCAGTGTGGCGGCGGCGAGGCCGTTGTTCACCAGGCGCCCGGTGCGGTGGGCGAGCATCCACTGGGCAAGGACGAGCAGCGCGATGGCCGCGCCGAGCCCGGACAGCGGCACCCACGGCAGCCCGGTCAGCTGGGAGCGTTCGGCGGCGACGGCGTCGCTGGTGCCGTAGTACAGGGCTGCGGCGTGGGGGAGGATCTCGCCGCCCATGAGGTCGGAGGCTTCCGCCAGGTACGTCGAGCCGACGGGGTTGCCCATCCGGGAGTTGGCGCGCGCCGATTCGACGAGCCCCGCGTAGATGGGCAGCAGGCGCTGGATCTCGGCGATGTCGCGCATCTGGCGGGAGCCGACGTCGGTGATGCCCGCCGCGGCCCGGGTGCCGGACAGGGAGGCGCGGGCGATCGCGTCGTCGTAGTCGGTGCGCAGGTCGTCCTCCGCGTTGAGGATGCCGCGGGAGAATGCCGTGTTCGCCGTCGCGTCCGCGATGGACAGCGACGAGTAGAGGTTCTGGGCCGCGTGCGACAGCGGCTCCGTCGTGGCGGAGAGCTGCGCCAGGCGCTGCTGCCGGTCGGTGGTGGTCTGGGACATCGACAGGCCTGCGGCGAGGATCGCGACGATGAGCAGCACCGCCACCGCGGTCAGCCTGCCGGGGGAGGTGTACAGGAACGACCCGAGCCGGCGCAGGTAGGCCAGGGACGGGTCGAGGCTCTCCGTCAGACGGCTGCGGGCCGTGGAGTCGCCCAGATCCAGGTCGTCGACGCGCTCGTTCACGGACTGCGCCGGAGTGGGCCGGGCGGCCGCGACCGTGGGATCCGGGGCGTCGGGCGCCGCCGGGTCCGGTCCGGAGGGGGCGGGGGCCGCGGGCGCTTCCGCGGGATGGTCGACGGGGAGCGCCGGATCGGTGCCAGGCGCGGCGCCGGCCCCGCCCGGGGCGACGCCGTCGCCGCCGTGGCCGAGGCGATCCCCGCCCTGAACCTGGCGGGTCGTGAACCGCGATCGGCGCGGACGCCGGGACTTTGGCCCCCTGCCGTGCTTCGACATCGCCTCACCTCCCGCGGTCGTTTCGCTGGCCACAATGGTAGGCGGTCGGAGCGTCCGGTGATCCACCTGCCCGGAAAACATGCGCCCCACCCGTCACACCCGGCGTGGCCGGGGGAGGCTCCGCCGGCCACGTTGGGCCGGGCGGATCCCCGTGGGGCTCACGTAGGGTTGGGTCATGCTTCACGACGGCAACGGCTGGGCCGCGGGGCCCGCGGGAATCAGGTGCTGGGGGCGCCACGGCGCCGCCGGCCTGCTGGTGTCCACGCCCGATGGCCGCGTGCTCATGCAGCACCGTGCCGAGTGGACGTCGATGCCCCTGACCTGGGGGGTGCCCGGCGGGGCGCGCGACTCCCATGAGACCCCGGCGGAGGCCGCCCTACGCGAGGCCCGCGAGGAGACGGGCCTCACCGCCGAACAGGTCCGCGTCGTGGCCACGGAGGTCACCGCCGGGCCGTATCCGGCGGACCCGGAGCGCCCCGAGCTCGCCGGCGGCTGGACCTACACGACCGTCTTCGCCCTCGCGGACCACGCGCTCGAGACGGAGCCGAACGCCGAGTCCCTCGAGTTGGCGTGGGTGCCCCTCGACGACGTCGAGGACCTGGATCTGCTGCCCGCCTTCCGCGACAGCTGGCGTGGGGTGCGCCGCCGCCTCGAGGGCCTGCTCGCCGCGGAGACGCAGCACCCCGGCGCCGCGGGACCGGGCCGCGTGGCCCGGGGTGCCGCGGCTAGGAGTTCCTCGCGTCGGCGATAAACGCCGGGGCGGCGGCCGCGGCGGTGACGGCCAGGACGGCCGGCCAGGAGCCGATCTTCTTCGCCAGCGGGTGCGACAGGCCGAACGCGCCGACGTAGGCGGCGGTGAGCGCGGCGCCCGCGGCGGCGCCGTCCCGGACGAACCAGGTGCGGGCGCACCAGGCGCCGACGGCGCCCAGCACGGCGCCGCCGATCGGCCGGATGCCCGTCTCGCGGGCGGTCAGCCACCCGCCGATGAGCCCCACGGCGACCAGCGGGCCGGTGGAGACGTCCTTCGCGTTCTTCAGCGTCATGTCCATGCCCGGCAGGGTACCCGCGTCCGCGGCGGCGCGGACGGGACTGGGACGGGGCGTCGTCGTCACGCACGACCTGACCCGCCGGGCCTGGGCCGGTAGGGTGGCGCGCGGGCCACGCGCCCCGGGGCGAACCGGCGGCGGGCCGCGCTGGATGCGGCCCGCCCGCGCTCCGCGCGCGGCGGCGACGAAGGGAGACTGCCGATGATCCAGGTGGAGGGCCTGACGAAGCGCTACGGCTCCGTCACGGCCGTCGACAACGTGGAGTTCCGGGTCCACCCGGGCGCCGTCACCGGCTTCCTCGGCCCCAACGGCGCGGGGAAGACGACGACGATGCGGATGATCGTGGGCCTCGAGCGGCCGACGGAGGGGCGCGCGCTCGTCGACGGCGTGCCGTATCGCGACCTCGACCGGCCGATGGCGCACGTCGGCGCGCTGCTCGACGCCGGCGGCGTGCACCCGCGCCGCAGCGCCCGCAATCACCTGCTCGCCGTCGCCGACGCGACGGGTGCGACCGGCGCGCGCGTCGACGAGGTGCTGCGCCTGGTCGGCCTGGCCGATGTCGCCGGCCGCGCCGCCGGAGGCTTCTCCCTGGGCATGTCGCAGCGCCTGGGTCTCGCGCAGGCGCTGCTCGGCGATCCGGAGCACCTCATCCTCGACGAGCCGATCAACGGCCTGGATCCGGAGGGCATCCGCTGGGTCCGTCACCTGCTGCGCGGGCTGGCCGCGGAGGGCCGCACGGTGCTCGTCTCCTCCCATCTGCTGGCGGAGATGGCGCAGACCGCCGACCGCCTGCTCATCATCGGCCGAGGCCGGCTGGTCGCGGACACGACCGTCGACGACTTCACGGCGTCGGTCGAGCCCGCCGCCGTCATCGTCCGCTGCGCCCACCTGCACGTGTTGGAGCCCGCCCTCGACGCGGCGGGCCTCGGCGCCGCGCACGGCGTCACCCGCCGCCGCGCCCGCGACGACCGCGGCCGCGAGGTCCTCGAGCTCACCGGCACCACGACCGACGAGGTCGGCGCCGTGGCCTACGAC